>RPQK01000866.1 GCA_003819755.1 Acidobacteriota bacterium
ACACGAACGAACACGAACAAAGACGCTTTTGTTCGTGTTGGTTCGTGGATAAGTCCGTCTTCGTCCGTGGCGATCGGTAGTGCTTGCGTCGCCCCTCCGGTGCTATAGTCCGCCTCGTGAAAAAGTCAGGCTACCTGGTCGCCATCCTCGCGGTCAGCGCGGTTTTGAGCGCCGCCGACGGGAAATTTCAACTCTCGGTCGACAGCATCATGAGGGGTCCCAAGCTCGTCGGTTACCCGCCTTCGGCCCTGCGGTGGTCGGGTGATTCCCGCCGCCTGTATTTCGAGTGGCGCCGACGGGACGACGATGAAACCTCGACCTGGGTGGTGGAAGCGGGCGCCACTGGCCTCCGCCAGTTAAACGACGATGAGCGAAAGGCGGCACCCCCCGCCTTCGGCGTCTGGGACCGGCTGCACAGGCGGGTCCTGATTGTCCAGGAAGGCGATATTGCGCTGATCGATAGCGTAGCCGGCACGCGACAATTGATCGCCCGAACGGCCGCGTTCGAATCAAATCCCCGGTGGGCCAGAAACGAGACGGCAATTACCTTCTCGCGTGACAATTGTCTCTACCTGGTTCCACTGACCGGCGAGGGAGACCGGCTGATCCAGTTGAATGAGGCAGGACCGAAGAAGCGCGACCCGCAGCCGACGGACAGCCAGAAGTATCTCGAGCAGGAAGAGGGAAAACTCATCGAGGCGGTTAAAGAGGCGGAGAAACGTCGAAAGAAGAACGAGGAGCGAGCCGAGAAAGGCAAGCTCCCCTTCCTTGAGCTTACCGAGCGACAGACGGCTTCGGATCTCGTGCTCGCCCACGACGAACGCTACCTTTATGCCTTGGTGAGTGAGCGGGCCACCAACGCGAAAAGGGCCGATGTCCCCCGCTACGTGACGAAGAGCGGGTATACAGAAACCACCCCGAGCCGAACGAAGGCCGGTGACTCTCAGGACCGGAGGCAGCTGGCGATACTTGATCTGAGGACCAGGAAACAGCTGTGGGCGAGCCTGGAGGCAGGAGAAACGCCGGAGCCCGAGCGTGGTGTGACTGAACCGCAAACGTCGGGGCGTCCTCCGAAGCCCCGCCGGGAGGTCCAGTGGAGCACACCGATTGTCTCGGAGGACGGGAAGTATGCGGTTTCCACGGTGCGATCGGCCGACAACGAGGAGCGCTGGTTGGTCGTGGTGGACCCGGAGACCGGCAAGACCCGAGTCCTGGACCACGTCAAAGATGAAGCCTGGGTGCTTGACGGCTGGCGCAGCAGTCGCGGGTTTCTTCCGGGCGATCACCGCTTCTGGTTTCTTTCGGAACGCGAAGGCTGGATGCACCTCTATATCATCGATGTTGCGGATCCCGCTGCCGTCGCCCGGCAGCTGACGCGAGGAAGCTGGGAAGTGAACTCCGCTGAGGTAGCTCCTGATGGCCGCACGTTTTTGATCACCTCAAGCGAGGAGCACCCGGGCGAGCAGCATGTGTACTTACTGCCCGTGGAAGGCGGGGAGCGGACGAAGGTTTCCTCGATGATCGGGTCGTCAGAACCCAGGCTATCTCCGGACGGCAAGATGCTCGGCATCATCTATTCGTCGAGCAATCGTCCGCCGGAGCTCTTCCTGATGCCTAACCGGCCCGGGGCGAAAGCTGTCCAGGTGACGGTCAGTCCGAGCGAGGAGTGGCTCTCATACCGTTGGCTCGAGCCGCAACTGCTCACGTTTGCCGCCCGCGACGGCGCCCAGGTCTTCGCCCGGCTCTATACACCGGAGATGCTGGGGGCCGAGAGGCGCCCGCTTCGTCCGGGCGTGGTCTTCATCCATGGCGCCGGTTATCTTCAGAATGCGCACAAGTACTGGTCGACCTATTACCGCGAGTACATGTTTCATCATCTGCTTGCTTCCAAAGGCTACGTGGTGGTTGACGTGGACTATCGAGGAAGTGCGGGTTACGGGCGCGACTGGCGAACCGCGATCTATCAACATATGGGTGGAAAGGACCTGGAAGATGTCGTCGACGCGGCCGGCTACCTCGCCCGGGCCCAGGGTGTCGATCCGAAGCGCATCGGGGTTTACGGAGGCAGCTATGGGGGCTTCCTGACCCTGATGGCCATGTTCACGACGCCGGATGTCTTTGCCGCCGGTGCAGCCCTGCGCCCCGTCACCGACTGGGCTCACTACAGTCACGGCTACACATCGCAGATCCTCAATGAACCACAGGACGACTCAGAAGCCTATCGCCGGAGCTCGCCAATTTACTTCGCCGATAAGCTCACAGGGGCACTTCTTATCTGCCACGGCATGGCCGATACCAACGTTCATTTCCAGGATTCGGTGCGTTTGGTGCAGCGTCTGATCGAATTGCGGAAAGAAAACTGGGACGTGGCCGTCTATCCGGTCGAGGATCACACCTTCGAGTACGAGACAAGCTGGGCAGACGAGTACAAACGGATCCTGAAACTGTTCGAGGAGAATCTGCTCGTAACCTCCTAGACGGCAGGGGGAGGCCTGGCTACTTCCTCACGCCGGAGGCGCGAGAGGAGAGTAGCCGAGCCCTTGGCAGGAGTGGGAGGAGGGACTCCTCGCACCCCTGCCGGGGTGCGTTCCTGCTTCTGCGTCGTTTTCCGGGGGTGTCGCCTGAAAAACGGCTCCACCCCCGGCTACTCTCCTCTCACGCCTCCGGCGTGCGGAAGTAGCCAGGCCCTTAGCCTCATCGGTTTGCCCAGACACGTATTCCGGCAAAGGGCCAACCATGGCTGCCGCACTTCACAT
>RPQK01000867.1 GCA_003819755.1 Acidobacteriota bacterium
CCGCCTCGCCTTCCTCCTCCGCTGGAACGCTGTGCACCCTGGTACCGCTGACTCTGGAATTCACCCCTCTGCCGGCTTTGCATCTCCCGATCCAGACTCTGCGTTCCGCCGCTCTGAGAGTAACTCTGGGCCCGTTGCTGTGCGCTGGTCGCTGCGGTCGAGCTTTGCGCTTGCTGTTGCGCGGATGTCGGAGTGGGCTTGTTTACTGAGTTCCAGCTTCCATCCTGGTACGTCTGCCAACCGGCACCGGTGTTTTTGTAGACGCGCCCGTCTTTCCCGGCATACATGTCCCCGCTCGCGGTGTTGCCGGCATAGACGTTGCCGCGGGCCGTGCTTGCTGCAGCCGCCTGTCCCCCGGTTGTCGATTGAGCTCTGGCGACGGTTCCCCGAGAGGTAGTCGCATGCTGTGTTGCGACCGCCTGATTCTGCCCCGCGACCACCGAGCCGCCCCACTGTCCGTAGGGACTCGATGCCTGCCGGGTCGCCGCGGCCGTTCCCGTGTGTGGGTTATATGCTGAACCGCCGGCTGCTGTGCCGTAAGGAGTGGAAACCCTCGCGCCCTGAGCATATGTAGGCAAACAGATTAGCCACGAGAGTTGGGGGAGGCAAAGAACTTACCCACAGGAGATTGAAGGGGCTAAGCGACTCCCCATCAGTACACACCTAAATGCTGAGTCAGTCAATAAACCGGGCGTTATTTACTACATATAGAAGCGGAAACAGCGACTCCGCTGTCACTTGATTGCTCGACGTCGTCAAGCCCCGGGGAGTCAGCGAGAAATCTGAACAATCGATACAGTGATCAGCTCAATCGTAGGAATCCAGAGGCGCCAGCGCGACAGAGTGCTGAGCCAGGACGAAGCGCCCAGTGCCGAGTGTTGAACACTGGGTATTGGTTTCCGGCTGAAATCTGTCGAACAGCCCGTCCATTTTGTGACTGCCCCCCGTCAGTTATAAGCTCTATCACGTACCTCCCATCCAGGAGAAAGGATTTGCCATGAGCAGCAAGAAGACGGGCGTTTCACGGCGGCGTTTCATGGGTTCTGCCGGAATCATTACGTTGGGGGCCGGGACAGGCGGCGCACGAGCGAGCGGCCGCCCGGCAGCGACTTCAGACGCCGATGATGGCTCGCCGGACAAACCGGGGGTCAAGGATGGACCTGCTTCGACGTTGTTCACACCGCTGCTCCTGCCGGGGAATACGACATTGCCGGACCTGGGGAGGGCCGACCTGTCGGAGGCACTCCGCTCGCAGGTGAGCCGGGCGCCATCGGGCAGCTGCGTGTGTTGGGGCATTCCGTTCGTTGTCCAAAAGGTCGTTCTGGCGCGGGATGCGCCCGTTGACTTGCAGTGGAGTCCCGTCCAGGCGCCTTGGCTTATCTTCATGCATACTTCGGATGTGGTGGCGCCCGAGAGGAACTCCGACGGTTTCCCTGCCACCCCGCGCGGCGACCGCCGACTCGGCGAAACCATCGCGCACTACGTCTTGCGCTACGACGATGGTACCGAAGCCCGCGTCCCGATTCGGCGTCAGTATCAGACCGGCCCGGTCAGCCAGGGTTGGGGAACGCCGTGCTTCGAGGCCGTTGCCCACCGTAAACCTTGCCCGACGTTGACACTTTCCGAGCAGCCGCGCGAAGGGATGGGATGGGGAGGTTCCCAGACTCTGGTCGTTCAACCTGACATGCTGCCCTGGACCAACTGGCTCTGGGCATGGCACAACCCGAATCCGGAGAAGCCGGTCTCCGGTCTGCGCATCGAACCGAAAGCCGGGGCGATTGTCCTCTCCGCGGTTACCGCCGGACGGGTTTCCTCAATGCCGTTGCGCTGGGAGGCGCGGCGAAAGGCGATTCTGCGCTTGGGGAGTGAAAAATTCCGGTCCCAGCTCACGAACGAAGGACTACTCGAACAGGTGCAGCTTGACCTGGGGCAGGTCATTTCGGCACGGCCCCGGACGCTCTATCCAGGGGCGGACTGGTCGAACACTTACAACAACAAGGCGCCCGAAATTTCGACGAGCGAGATACTCGTCGAGTACACGGCGCACCCGGAGGCCTGTTTTCACCTTTGGGACGGGGCGCGAATCCCCGAGGCGGATGTGTTGAAACCCGGTACGGATCGAATCCGGCCGGTAACCCGTGCGACTCAACGCGTGACCCTGCGGGTCGTCGAGAAGGGATCGAGCAAGCCTGTCGCGGTGAAACTGCACGTTCACGGAGAAGCGGGCGAGTATCTCGCCCCGGCCGAACGCAATCGGATACCCAACAGCTTCTGGTACGAAGACTGGAGCGTGGACTACGTCAATGCGGGGTCCCATGACTGCACCTACATTCCCGGTGAAACCACGATCGACCTGCCGATCGGGAAGGTTTACGTCGAGATCAGCAAGGGTTTTGAGATTGCGCCGGCTCGGAGGGTGGTCGAGGTCGACCAGAGGACCACGGAGCTTGTTTTCACCCTTGATCGCGTTTTGGATTGGCGGCGCCGAGGCTGGGTTTCCGCCGATACACACGTGCACTTCCTATCGCCGCCCAGCGCGCACCTCGAAGGGGCGGGCGAGGGTGTGAATGTAGTCAACCTGCTCGCCAGCCAATGGGGCGAGATGATGACCAACGTGGGCGACTTCGACGGAAAGACCACGTTCGGTTCGAGCGAAGCAGGAGGTGACGGGGAGTACCTGGTTCGAGTGGGCACCGAGAATCGTCAGCATGTGCTCGGCCACATCTCACTCCTGGGTTAC
>RPQK01000868.1 GCA_003819755.1 Acidobacteriota bacterium
TAGCCCATGCTATTCTGGAGACCCGCTGGAAGTTTGATCGCACCAAACCGCGAGATAATGCCCTGTTTGTTTCCAGCCTGACGGCCCTGTCCGCCCTGCTCTTCCTCTACTTCAACCAGGAAATCAAACCTGACGAATCCCGCCAGCTACGCGAGTGGGCTGGCTGGCTGGTCAATGGCGTCGCGAAAAAGCTCAGGCGGTGAGCGTGGGAAAGATAGCTGGGGCTCCTTATGCGAACTTCCTACCCCGAAGGGTACGTAAAAAGCAGGCCCACCCTGGGCTTTGCTACGTAACCCCTTCGGGGTAAGAAATGCGTATAAGTCTTTCATGGCCCATGGGCCGCCATAGAGGATGAAAATGAAGCCTCGAACAGCGAGGGCTATTTTCGAAGCAGGAGCAGAGGGTAGACGCTGCACTCCTGGGAAGACTCAGATGGGATCCTCTTCAAGATTGTAAATGTCAAATGACCGGGTTCGGCTTTTGCCCGTCGACCGGGTCGACCTTCTTTTTTGAACCATGCGAATCGGTATTGACGTAAGTCTCGCCGTCGGCGAGATCGGGGGCGGGGGACGGTACGCGGCCGAACTGGTCGAGGCCTTGGCCAAGATCGACCATGACAACGAATACCTGCTTTTCCCGCTGTTCCTTTATATCCGGCACCCCGAATGGAAGCGCTACCGAGGCCCAGGCACGCGCAATTTCAAAGTCTGGGGGGAGGACCACGGCGTCGAGGAGGGGATTCGTTTCTGGGACACCAAGACTGCCGAGCTCCTCTCAACCTGTGACGTGGTGCATACGACAACGTTCTCCGTTCCGAAGAACCACCTCGGTGTGGTTTCCACCCTGTATGACCTCAGCTTCCTGACACTCCCTGAATGTCACCTCGAGGCTAACCGCACTCACTGCCTGCAGGGCACGATAGACTCCGTTCTCGCCGCGAGACACATTATTGCCATCTCCCGCTTTACCGCCTCGGACCTCGATCGGTATTTGAACGCCCGTGCGCCGCAGGTCGCGACTATACCGCTCGGCGCGCATGAGCGTTTCTTCCAGCGAGTATCGGAATCCGAAAAGCGCCGGGTACTGGCCCGACATGACGTCAGTCCGCCTTACGTTCTGACCGTTGGATCCCTTGAGCCCCGCAAGAACACTGCAGCGTTGGTGGAAGCGTGGGCGAATTTGCCGAATTCGGTGCGAGGCGATTACCGGCTGGTCGTCGCGGGTGGAAAGGGCTGGCTCAATTCCGCGGTTTACCGTCGAATCTCGGATCTCGGCCTGCGCGACTCGGTGCTGCTAATCGGGTATGTCGAAGAGTCCGACCTTCCCGCACTTTACCAAGGCGCTGCCGTTTTCGCGTATCCCTCCCTCTATGAGGGTTTCGGTTTGCCGGTCGTGGAGGCAATGGCCGGCGGTGTCCCGGTTCTCACCTCCAACACCACGTCTCTCCTGGAGCTCGGCGAATCGGCCTGCCAGCTGGTGGACCCGAGCTGTATCGAGAGTATCGGCGAAGGGCTGGAGCAACTCCTGAGTGACGCTAAGGAGCGAGCCCGGATCGGCGAAGCGGGCCGTCTACGAGCCGCTGAAATGTCGTGGGAGAAGGTCGCCAGGCAGACGCTCGAAGTTTACAGGACCGTCTATCTCCGGACTTCCTAAGTGATGAAAGTCAGGAGACCAGCAAGATGGCCTAAGTTCAAGAGACAGACGGCTATGCGAAAAAATGCGCATTTTTTCGCAAAAACCACAGTTTTCGCTTGTTTTTTGCCGAGATTGCTGTATGATCTCCTCTCGTGAAGCTTCCGTTTTCATGATTCGATTTGCGACTTTTTACCCTGCTTCGCATCTTTTGACCTGCGTTACTGGGGCAAGCAATGGGGGAGGTGATCTTGGGTTTTGTCCGTTTTCAGAAGTTTTTCCGTTCGTTCGTTTTCAGTTCGTTATTCGTTAAAAGTTTAGGAGGAGAGGAATGAGAAGACTCACAACTCTGTTGATCGTGTTTGCACTGACTTTCGGCCTGGCTGCCGCCGCAAAACTCGAGGCTGATGCCGTGAGAATCGCGCGCGAAGTCGACGGCCCGTACACTTTGGCAGGACCTTCGGCTAAGTTCACCCAGTCGGTCATTCGTGGAGTTGGAAACAACTTCTTCGTCAGGGTCGACTTGACTGGCGGTAATTTTAACGGGAGTTCCACAGAGCCGACTCCGGCGCCTGTATTGAGTTATGACGGTACCGCGACGGACGTAAGCATCACCGGCCTTGGTGATATTTCTGACGGCGATTTCGACGCCGACCGGACTTTCGCCGAGTGGCACGTGAGAATTTGGGTCGCGTCCACCACCTACCCGAGTTTCCACATCAATTTCACGAACTGCTCGCTTGATGCTACGGGAATCGCGGCCGGTGATTCTGTGACGGCTACGGTCCAAACCCGGGACGCGAACACCAATGAACCTTTCGATTTGCCCGCAGTGTCCGACGTCATCGCAACTGGTGTCTGGGCTTTCCTGGGTGCCAGGACCGCTGACACTGCCACGATCAACGTCGTAGAAGACAGGAAAGAGTTCGTGCCAGAGAACGAAAGCGCCCCCGGCCCCGGCGACGACACAGCTACCGAGGACAAGGGTGCCAGGATTGATGCCGAGATCAACAACGAAGACGATCCCATTTATGACCAGGATGGTGACGCAATCGGTCCCACATGGCCGACGACGGACGTCAACGTTGAGGTGATGTTCACCGGA
>RPQK01000869.1 GCA_003819755.1 Acidobacteriota bacterium
CAACTAGTTCGGGACTGATCACTGACGACTGACGACTGACGCTGAGAAGAGTGAGAAAAGTTCATCCTCAGCGTTGCCCTCGATGACTGGTATTTGTCCCGAAGGGACAGGGCAAGACAGCCCAGGGTACCGTCGTTAAGGTACCCAGGTAGAAGGGTATGGCATCACACACTTCCCTGTAAGAGCAATGAAGGTGTTATCGCCCGTCTGCCTCGTTACGCTTTCTGTATCTCCCCTTTGTCCGCCGGTTAGAACTGAGGGGCCAGACGCCCAGTTTGCTTCCAATCAGCAATCCGCTTGAGATGGTGCTGAAAGTACAGGATGTTAAAGAAAATCGTCATTACTACGCTGAGGTTCAAACGTATGTTCTCGGTCGAGTTGTAGTACTCCTCCAGAGAGCTGCGCATCGCGAACACGCCAACAAGGAAGCAAACGATCGCCCCAAGCGTCATTGCCAGAGAAAGCAGGGCAAATCCAAGGCTCGGTTCCTGTGATTCTGCTCCAAGCACCAAGACGTTATCTACCAGGCTGAGGACGATGTACAGGATTAGCATGACCGTAGCGTTGCTCTTGGCATCTATCTTCCTGATGAAGTTGGCCTGAACGAACACCCAGACGATCGAGAACAACCCGCACGTCACCACGCCGAGCAACAGGACGATCACCCCGTGAAGCACGGGCGGAACGGGACTCCCGGGTAGGGAACGGGCTGCTCCCGACCGAGACCGGGCTCCAGCCAAATGACAAAACTATTGAGGAGTCACCGATGGCCTATTACTTGAACAGAGGTGGACAACAGTCTGGACCGTTCTCCCTGCCTGACCTTGAGCAGATGGCTTCCGAAGGTCGGTTGAGTGCGAGTGACTTGGTATGGAGGAGCGACCTGGAAGCTTGGAAACCAGCCGGCGAGGTGGTCGGTTATTTCCGATCTAGGCCTCCCGTTACCCCTCCGCCGCCCGTGGCTCTAGGTGTCCCGCCCGCCACCGCCAGCGCGCCACGCGCCTCCACACCAAGCACAGATCCGCCCTCTTTCACCTTCGGTGGATATACAGCGGGCGGGCAGTCAGGGCCCTGAAAAGCTTGGCGTGGAGGCGGCGGCCAAGCCGTTCCTCCGCGGCCGATTCTCAGACTTGATGCGCTTAACGTCAAGAAATTTCCCGGACGGTCGTTTGCTGCAGCGAGTTCGCTTTTAGAATCCTAATCACTGCTGCTTAGGTGCAGTATAGGCGTGCTTCTGAGCCGTGCAGTCCCGCAATAATCAGTCAGGAACCGAGACGAGAGAGTTTTTGTGCGGACAGATGTCGCGTTCGGAATGTCGAACCTCCCGCGACTCGTCTTGCTTTTTCGCCTCTCATTTATTGGCGGGGCGATTGGAGAGCCAGTCGCGTACGACCTTCCAAGTTTCCTCGTCGACACTGCTGAAGTGCCAGAAGCCGATAGAGGGCAGGTCGAGCTGGTCCACGGTATTGAGGTGCTCAGCGGTGCTCCGCGCATCGCTTGCGTAAAAAGCGTGCGGGTCTCCGGCTGCGTCCCGGTAAAGGTACAGGTTCACCTTCTCGTACCACAGCCACGATTTGACAATCTCGGTTCCGGCCTGAGCTTCCGGCCGGGACTTGTAAATCTGCTGGCCCTTGCCGGCCGGCGTGATGACGTAATCGTTCGAGTAGGCCGGTAACCCCATGACTAGTTTCTCCCTGGGAGCGCGCTTCAGCCAAAACTCCATGGCCGTTCGTGCCCACGGGTGATTGGAGGTGGGGCCGACCCCCTGAGCGTCATCCCGGTTCGTTCCTTGCCCTTTGCCGGGTGCCCAATAGAGGTCGTAGCACATGACCCGGATCAGATCGCAGGTCTCGGCAACGACCGCAGGATCGTAGAATAGCTGGCGCGGGGGCACCTTCTCCATGCCTGGGTAGTAGCCGACGCAGTGACTCATTTTTCGCTTGGTTCCCGTGAGGGCCTTGGAGACTTGCCGAAGAAAGTCGGAATAGCCGGACTGGATTGCCGGGTCGAGATGCTCGAAATCCAGATCAATCCCGTCGTAACCCAGTTGGTCGCATTCTTTGAGGTATCCGTCGATCGTCGTCTTGGACCGGGCAGGGGTGTCAAACGCGGACTGGTTGCCAGAGACTGCGCGGTAGACCTGGAGGCCGAGCGAGTGGCACTCGTCAATGAATGTCTTGGGCGGGTTTCCGAAGACGCTCAAAGATGTCAGGACATCGCTCAAACGGCGAATCCGGTCCATCGACTTCTCTTCGTCGTACACGAGCCACGTATCGACTGCCCTTCTGGCTTTTCGCGCTGCGATAGCCTGTGTGGAGCGGCCAGCGAACGCGAGCAGTGCCGGCATGGCAACGAACTCGTGTCTGGTAAGATCCGTCGCTTCTGTTAGCATCACTCAGTCGCCTCCGTGAGTTTGATGATCCGGTCCCACTCTCCCTCTGTCACCGGCATGACAGAAAGACGGGGGAGCTTGACGAGCGCAAAACCGGAGAAGGCCGGGTCCGCCTTGATCCGCTTAAGAGAAACAGGGTTTTCCAGCTGTTTTTCGAAGGCCAGATCCACGACCGGGAGCGGTTCATGGCCGGGTCGGGAATCGGTGTAAGCGTCACTCGCGACTTGCGCGATCCCCACCACCGCCTTTTCGTCCCCGGTATGATAAATGAAGGCCCGGTC
>RPQK01000870.1 GCA_003819755.1 Acidobacteriota bacterium
GAGACGTCGCGACCGGAGCCTTGCTATGGAGCATCCCGCGAGCCGGCGTCCGGGCGCTTACCGTGGCGCAGGATTCCCTGATAGCCTTGACTAACGGCGAAATCGAAATCTACCGCTATTCCCCTGAAGCCTACCTGGCGCAGATGGCGAGCGGTCTGGGACAGACCACGCTCCTAGCGTTGTCCAACGTCGGCAGCGAAGATGCATCCGCCACGGTCGAATTCTTTAACGACAACGGTGACGGACTGGCCGTTCCGGTCGAGGGTGTCGGCTCCGTCGATAATCTCGTTGTCACAGTCCCGGCCGGGAGCTCGAAGCGAGTCCAGATCAATCAGGTGTCGTCTGGAGTAGTCGTCGGGTGGATTCGAGTCACTGCCAACCAAACCGTCCGGGCGAGCTCGATTTACCAGTTCTCGGACGACGACGAGATAACGCATGAGGCCGGTGTGGGAGATGCCTCCGCGTCTGGTTCCGGCAACGTCCTGGTCACCGTGGGTGGGGCGTTCAACACCGGAATTGCAATAGCCAACCCGACCGACGAAACGGCGAGTATCACTTTGACGCTGCTCGACGCCCAGGGAGATCAGCTGGATCAAGCCACGTTGACGATCGATCCTCTGGGTCACACTGCGCAGTTCGTGGCCGAGTTCTTCGACACGACGTTTCCGGCGGAAGGATTCGAGGGCACGGTTGTGTTCGAGTCCGACGTCCCCGTCACCGTAGCGGCGCTGAGGACGAAGGATCAGCTGCAGATGTCCAGTTATCCGGTTGGTCAGGTCGTGAAGTAAACGGTGTTCGGATTGCCGGACGCGCAGAAAAGCGGCCGATTGGCCGTTCAGAATCCGCCGCTTTTCTGCCCGCGTCTGCGAGACCCGGGATCTCCTAGAACGAGAACATCACGCCGGTCGTGATGACGTAGCTCGAATCCCACTTATCGCGTCCCTCGAAGTCAAACCCCGTCACATTAGGGAGGCCGAGCGACATGCGAGAAAGATCAAGGACGAGCCACATTCCTTCCTTGAACTTGATTTCAGTTCCGCCGCCGTAGATGAAACTAGTCGAATAGTTGACTGCCAGGTCCTGCCCGCCACTGGAAAAGACGTAGCGTATGAACCCGACTCCTCCTTTGGCGTAGAAGTTGGCCGGCCCGATCCCTCTCTTCGTGACTTTGGCACCTTGGACCTGGTTGATAATCTTCATTTCCAAGCCGCCTTGCTCGACACCGCCCAGGAAACTCGTGTTGCTGAAGATTCCAAACCAGTGATTCAGGTTGTAAGTGATGCCGAATCCGCCACCGTTGAAACCCTCGTCCTCGAAGTCAAAACCTTCGATACCCGACGGGGAAAAACTAAAGTTTTGAACCCGTTGATAATACCCCTGGAACTCAACTTCCGAAAACTCAGGCTGTGCAAGCAAAATGCTCCCGCTCAGCAGAATGAACGCAACCACGAGCAACGACTTCATGAAACCTCCTTGAGAGTGTGTGAGATCATCAGATCACTGCTGCCACGGAACGGCTCGTGCCGCAGGACCGAGATATCGGAGAGCGACTCGGTCTATCCATTCTTAAACCAGTCCCGATTCAATGCAATATACTCTTCCCACTTCTCCGGGACTTCGTCTTCCGGGAAGATAGCGTCGACCGGGCATTCAGGCACACAGGCGCCGCAGTCGATGCAGACTTCCGGATCTATATAGAGCTGGGTTTCGGCCGGAAAGTTCACCTCGTCCTTCCTCGGGTGGATGCAGTCGACCGGGCAGGCGTCGACGCAGGCGGTGTCTTTCGTCCCGATACACGGTTGACAGATGACAAAGGCCATTTCTGGATGGCTCCTTTCCTGTTTTGGGCATTCGACCGGCGCGAGGAGCGGGCAGCCGGTCCATCTTCCCATCTTAGCAGTACCGGCGACAGATCAACCGAGGGCGCTTTCTGACGTATCGGCCGCTGCTCGCCGGCCTGCACTAAATTGCTCCTTGTACTGGAGCTGGTACAGCTTGAAATAGATGCCTTTGCGGCGGAGCAGGTCCGCGTGAGAGCCTTCTTCCTCGATTTGCCCCTTGTGCATCACAATGATCCGGTCGCAGTTCTGGATCGTTGAGAGCCGGTGCGCGATGATCAGCGACGTCCGATCTCTCATCAATCGCACGAGAGCGTCCTGAATAAGGATTTCGGTTTCGGTGTCGACCGAAGAGGTTGCTTCATCGAGCACGAGGATCGCCGGGTCATGGGCCAGGGCGCGTGCGAAGGCCAGGAGTTGACGCTGTCCTACCGAAAGGGAGGCGCCACGTTCTGCGACGACATTCGCATACTTGTCCGGGAGTCGTTCCACAAACACATCGGCGTGCACCTGCCTGGCAGCGCGCACAACCTCCTCCTGCGACACGGGACGCGCCCATAGCCGGATGTTTTCCTCGACCGTCCCGCTGAAGAGAAAAGGATCCTGAAGGACAATCGTGATCGCCTGTCGCAGTGTCTCCAGGGGCATTGACCTGACGTCCACCCCGTCGACCAAGATCTGTCCGGATTGCACGTCGTAAAACCTTGAGAGGAGGTTGATGATCGTCGATTTTCCGGCCCCGGTCGCACCGACTATAGCTAGTTTTTCCCCCGGAGCAATCTTGAAACTGATTCCCTTCAGCACCGGGTGTCCCGGTTTGTACGCGAACCAGAC
>RPQK01000871.1 GCA_003819755.1 Acidobacteriota bacterium
CGGTTCATCTCCGCCTTGCTGGTGTCGCTGATCCGCCGCTTCTGCATGAAGTCGCGGGCGTAGCGGACTCCGGTCATTGGCTCACACAGTAAATCGGACCCGAGCGAGACAACGACCCGGGCTCGGTCGAGTCGGTAGTAGTAATTCAGCGGCCGCCCGAACGCCTGAATGGTTCCTCGAGTCCGGCTGTCTTCATGCGCCGGCTCCCATCGGTGCCAGCGGGCCTGCGGATAAAGGGTGACCAGGTCCTGGATCTGTCCCCTGAGGGTAGGCGAGCTGATGGACTCGGTCAGAATTCGCAAACCCTGCCCGCCGGTATTCTTCAGACTGGTGACCTCCGAGCTCGCCGCCAGCTGGAAAGCACTCCAGGAACGGATCCTTCCCTGATACGAAATGACCTGTGCCCGGTCCGGGTCATAGAGGCCGAGTACCGAGGCCTGCGACCACGCGTCGGTTGCTCCTAGGCTGGCCGGGTGGCTGGGGTTGCCCTCGACCTTCGTGGGTCGACCCATATGGCTTTCCGCCAGGAGTCCTATGGCCTGCCGTCCCACCGGCATTGCGGTGGCGAAGAAAAGGGGTTTCCCGGGGACCAGCTGTTCGGGCGGGCGGACGTAAGGGATGATCTTCTCGGGAGGTTGCGTCGTGCAAGCTCCAAGCCCGGCCAAAGCCAGGGAGGCTCCCATCAAACGCAGGAAGCCCCGACGATCGACCGAGTTGTCCCAAACCGAGGCGTGCTCGGGGAATTCGCGGTGCAGGTACTCGTCAAATTCGGGAGTCCCGGCCAGTTCTTCCAGACTCCTCCAGTATTCGCGGCCCTTGGTCGCCTTCAGGCGTTCCCGAACGGCCGCGATGTCAAGTTGTTGGTTCTTCGCGCTATGTGCGTCGAGCTCGGTTTTCTTCGGTTTCATCGGTGACAGGTGCTGCAGTCGGTTAAGCTTCGGATCCCGTACTCCTTAACGAGTTTCGGGCCAAGGGTCGCCTGGTCGTCCGGCCGCCATTCCATGTCGAAGACCCGTTCCCGCGGCCTGACATATTTCTGTGGTTGACGGTGACAGTCCAGGCACCATTCCATGTAAAGCGTGTTTACCTGCCAGGTCAGCGGCATCTGGTCGACTTGTCCGTGACAGGTCACGCAACCCACGCCTTTCTTTACGTGAATGCTGTGATCGAAGTAGACGAAATCCGGCAAGTCGTGGACCCGGACCCATTCGAGCGGTTCGCCCGTCTGGAAACTCCTGCGAACCGGCTCCAGCATGGGGCTGTCAGCCCAGATCTGCGAGTGGCAGCTCATGCAGGTTTCAATCGGCGGGATGTCGGCGAATGCGGCCGTCTCCACCTTGGCATGGCAATAGCGGCAGTCAATGCCCAGACCGCTCACATGATGCTTATGACTGAACGGTACGGGCTGAGTGATCGCAAGGTCTGCCCTGGTGGCGTAAGACGACCGGTACACCGTGGTTGCGGCTAGCGCACCGGCGGCCAAGAGAATGGCTATCCCGATGATGCTCGCCTTCGAGATCGTGTTGAAGCTGCGATGAAAGATCTGCATAAGAGCGGGTCAGACGAGTATTCTTCGCCCCGGGTGCGCGGGACCCATGCCCGCGAAATCGCCCATCCATGTTTAGGAGATTTTGACAGACAACGTTACTCGAAGTTTACTATGGCTTTTACACCTAATTCAAATGATTCTATTGTATTTAGTGGTATGTTCCTCAGCACTCGTCCCTCCCTCTGCTAAGGCAAGACGCAATCGTCGGCCGATACGTTTCGAGGACTTGCGCAGGCTATAATGCTGGTTTGTCTTTATGGCGAAAAGCGATCGGTTGGTCCTGCTGACGAACGACGACGGCTTCGGTTCCAGAGGGCTGGTGGCTTTGGAAGAAGCACTGCGGTCCCTGGTGAACGTCGTGGTAGTGGCCCCTTACGAAGAGAAAAGCGCGGTCAGCCACGGTGTCACTATCCATCATCCCCTCCGGTTGGTCGAAATGGGGGAGGATCGGTACGCACTCACCGGCACTCCGGCCGATTGTGTGATCTTTGCCTTGACGAAGCTGCTGCCGCGCACTCCTAATCTGGTGATCAGTGGAATCAACGCCGGCCCCAACCTGGGTGATGACATCCACTACTCGGGCACCGTAGCGGGTGCGCGCGAGGCATCATTTCATCTCATCCCCTCGATCGCCGTCTCGCTGGTCTCGCTCCGGGATGGCGCGGATTTCGAGCCGGCAGCTGCCATTGCGCGCCAGTTGGTGGAAGAAATGTCGCCGGAAATGATGCCGGCCGGAACCTTCTGGAATGTGAATGTTCCCGCTGGGAAGTTATGCGGCTTCAAGTTCACGAGGCAGGGAAGCCGGCTGAGCTGGGGTAATGTCGAGGAAAAAGAGGATCCGCGGGGCCGCAAATACTACTGGATCGGGCGCGACGACGCCCAGTGGAGCCCTCAACCGGATACCGATTATCAGGCCGTCGAGGATCACCTGGTCTCCATCACCCCCCTCCAGCACGACCACACCGATTACCGCAGCCTCAGGCAGCTGCTGGAACAGTCTGAGCCGAAGAGCTAGTCTGGCAGCGGCGGCACGGTTCTTGTCATCCACGAACCAACACGAACGAACACGAACAAAGACGCTTTTGTTCGTGTTCGTTCGTGTTGGTTCGTGGATAAC
>RPQK01000872.1 GCA_003819755.1 Acidobacteriota bacterium
CGCTTCTTCGTTGCGCAAATTACGTTGTTCAAAAGCGCGTTGTCGAGCGAACGGATCGCCTGGTTGGGGTCCCCTCCCGGCATAATGGTGCCGATTGCCACGCCAAAGACCTTGTTGCTCAGGGCGTGCAAACCGGTTAAGTCCGTGCCGATGTAGTTCCCGACGACCCGAGTCCGTGCGCTTCCAGCCAGCGTCACGCCACCGAACGCGTTTCCGGAAATCACGTTGCGGGCGGCGGCCACGTCGCCCCCAGCCGTGTTGTCGGGCCCCTCCAGATCCACACCCGAGAAATTGGGAAGCGCCTGCGTCCCGGTGACGTCGGTACCCAGGAAGCTGCCTTCCACGAAATTGCCGCCGTTGTCCTCGAAGCTGACCGCCGGGTTGCCCGACAGGCCGTCCGGATTGAGCGCGCCGTGAATGACCATCCTGCGCACGACGCTCTTGCCGCCGAAGAGCAAGAGCCCGTCGCCGTCATTGCTGGAATCGATCTCGACTCTAGCCGCGCCGCTGGAACCACCGTCGATGGTGACGGGACTCGTCACGTTCGGCAGGGTCAGGCCGCTCACCCGGGACACGGTGAACTGGATCAGCTCTGCGCCGGCCAGCTGGTTGGCAACGTCCAGAGCCGCCGTCAAAGTGCACTGCAGCCCCGGGGTTTGCGTATCGACGTCACACTCGGTGTCGAAGAAGCTGGCATCGCTCTCGCTCCCCGCCGAGTTGACGACAATCGTGCCGGATGCGGCGGTCACCGCGATTGAAATTGGATCCAGGGAGTCGCGAAGGATGACCAGATCGTGCATCGCATCCATGTTCAGACGCATCGGGAGCACCGCAAGGGGACTGCCCTCAACCGGGAGATGGACCGCCTGCTGCGTGACCGCGAAATCCGGTAATTGCGCCTCGGGCCTGCGTGCTTTCCAACCCGAGGACTCGGCAAGCACCACCGACACTTGCTGTCCCGCCGAATCAACGACCAGCAAATCGTCGTTCGGGAGGGAAGAGACGCGTGCGGAAACAAGGAACCCCATCGGCCGGCCGGGGCCGTAAGCGACAGAAACAGGCGCGGCCACTTGCCGTCGGATGGAATAGGCGGCGGTTTTCGGATTCACCGAGTGAGGCGTCATCGACTGCCCGGACGCCGAGGTCGGAGCATTCGCCTCCAGGAAATGGACCAGGCCATCGCCCAACACGGCGATCTCCTGCCGATGCCGGGAATCCCAGATGAAGTCCCCAATCGCCACCGAATCGAGCCGAAACAAGAACTGTTCACGGGTGACGTTTTCCGACGGGATTGTTCGCTGTTCAATGTCCCGTTCTGTTGCGTTCTGTCTGGCTGGAGCCGGCGGGAGACCGTGGACCAGCACGAGCTCGCTGCCGGCCACGGCTGCGAGCCCGAGATGGGTTTCGGCGTCCAACTCTCCCAAGGCCAGTCCGGTCGCTGGCGAACCCAGGGGAAGAACGGCGGGAATGTCCAGGAAAGCGCCACGCCTGGACTGGAAGACCAGGAGGCTCGGACCGTCTGGTCCGTCCACAGCCACAGCCAGGTCGGTCACACCGTCAAGAGTCGCGATGTCGCCTGCGATCATCGCGGTCACCGCACCGGGAAGATCCAAGGAGGCGGCGGAGAGGTTGCCGTCGGAGCGGCCACGAAGCCACAACAGTGCCGCTTGCTGACGGTTACCCGCGACGATATCCATCCGGCCGTCATCATCGAAATCTCCACACGCGAGGAAGTCCGGCGCAGACAGGACAGGGATCTCCGTGACGTGGGACAGGAAGGGTGCAGAGGAGAACGCGCCCAGCCCCCTCCTTTCCGCGGCTTCCGCAGTCTCGGGAAAAAGGAAATCGATGTTGCCGGAGTGGACCTCGACGTAGCCGCCCGCGGTCGTCCCATACCCGGCGACGAGATCGGGCATGCCGTCGCCGTCGATATCGCCGGCCGCCAGCGAGAGCGGGCGGGAAGCCGATCTCAGCGTGGCATCGACGGAAGAATGTCGAACGGCCGGCAGTGGCAAGGAACGGCCGTCTTCGAGAGTCAGCCAGGGGAATCCCCGACCGGCAGCGTGCATGACGGGGTTTCCTGATCTCCAGTCACGCGGCTGAGAGCTGGAAGCCGGGGCACCGGGAGGCGCTGCGGTCAGGTCGCCAGCAAAGGTTGCCAATGCAAAGACAACTATCCCGCGCACGAAGCAGGAACGGCCCGTCATGACTCCCCCCTGTCTGGTCCTGACGCGCAGACGGAACGCGCCGGGAGCACAGGCGCCTCGCCCAATGTCTCGCCTGCACTGGGGCAAGGGGGCGTCTGGCCCCGTCCGGGCCGTTAGCACCGCCAGTACCTGAGAACGGGCCTAATGCTAGCACCGGAACGGCCTGACTGAAAGCAGCTTGTGGCCGGCTAACTGATCCCCGTTGAACCGGCTGACATTCCGGCCACAGTCGTAAGCCAGCCGCCCTCCACCCGGGCTCCGGACTTCCTCACGCCGGAGGCGTGAGAGGAGAGTAGCCGGGGGTGGAGCCGTTTTTCAGGCGGCACCCCCGGAAAAACGCCGCAGAAGCAACCACGCACCCCGGCAGGGGTGCGAGCAGCCCCTCCTCCCACCCCTGCCGGAGCGGCGGATGTCCCGGCCGCTTCCCCGGGGGGCCCCCACAACCA
>RPQK01000873.1 GCA_003819755.1 Acidobacteriota bacterium
ATGATCATTTCTTCCTCACTTCGACATTCGACATTCGACATTCGATATTCGACATTCTGTCTTTCTTCTTCATCGGGCAGGCTTTTGGTTGCGGCTACGCCGCGCCGTGTAATTCGTGGATAAGAACCCCCGTCCATCTGTCACCTGCCCACCCCGTTGAACTCCTTCACCGCCTCGATAAGCGCGACGATGTTTTCCACGGGGGTGCGGGCCTGTACGTTGTGGACGGTGTTGAAGACGAAGCCGCCGGAAGCCGAGAAGATCTCACAACGGCGCAGAACCTGCTCCCTGACTTCCGCCGGAGTCCCGAACGGAAGGACCTGCTGGGTATCGACTCCCGCTCCCCAAAACACGATCCGATCCCCGTATCGCTGCTTCAAATGCTCCGGTTCCATCCCGGCCGCAGAGCACTGGACCGGGTTCAAAATGTCAAAACCTGCCTCAATGAACGAATCGATGAACTTCTGGACGGCTCCGCAGGAGTGCTTAAAGGTCTTCCAGCGAGTATTCTCGTGAATCCAGTTGTTGATGCGCTGATAGTAGGGCATCCACAGCTCCCGGAACGTCTGGACCGAGCAAAATGACGAGGACTGGGTGCCGAAATCGGTGCCGCAGACGTTGATGACATCGACCGAATCACCAACTCGTGCAGCGACCCGCTCGAGGTTCTTGAGGGCGATCTCGCATTGTCCCTCGAACACCGCGCGAACGTAATCCGGCCGGGTCACGATAGAGACGTACCACTCGGTGATGTCTCTGATGCCTCTCGGGTTCTTAAGCGCGGCGCCGGGGACGTGTGCAATATCTCCGAACGAGGTGCCTCCGAAGCTCGCCACAACCGCCCGGCCGGTGGCGGCCGCCCGCGCGGCTTCCGCCTGTAGATAGTCGAGCTCTTTTTCGGAGATCGGGCCAAAGCCCTCCAGGTTGTCGCGCGGATCGAGCTTCTCCTCGTCGATCGGTTGCTGCCTGATGATGCTGTCAAAGAAATACCCGCCCTCCGGCATGCGAGCCGACGGACTGGCCGAGAGGTCGCCCTGCGGGTAAAGGAGAATGTCGCCCGACTCGTCCGTAGTCGTCATGAATCGGCCGGGAACCAGAACCTCCAGCCCCTGCGGCGTACGCCAGGGTTTCCAGTCGGCCATCGGAAAGCCGAAGCGGTTCATCCGCCGGGACACCCCCTCGGTATCAATCCCAATAATGGCCTGGAGTTCCCCATCGATTTCTCCGAGCAACTGGCCTGGTTCGATCACCTTGACCGGCCGCCGTTCCAGACCGTAGTAATCACGCAGGGCGGCGACGCAGGTCACATGCATACCACTGACAGACGTACTTCCGAAGTCCAGAGGGACGCGATCGGGCAACCGGTGGTCCAGAGTCGTACGGACACGTTCTGCGCTGGCTAGCATGGGGAAACAATATCAGAGGGACGGCAACGGGTCACCCTGCTTTCAGCTTCCTATTGACGCCCTCTCGGGCGGCTGTATATTCTCGGCTTCAGATCATGAGCAAAGCCAAAATCCCGAATCTGCGATGGTTTATAGTCGGCCTTCTCTGTTCGTCTTCGATCATCAACTACCTGGATCGTCAGACCCTTTCGGTTTTGAAGGAAACAATCCAGAAAGAGCTGAACTTCGACAACATCCAATACTCTTACATCACCACCTCGTTCCTGGTCAGCTACATCGTGATGTACGCGGTCAGCGGTCGGCTGATGGACCATCTTGGAACGAGGCGCGGCTTCGCCCTTTTTCATTCCGGCTGGTCGATAGCGACCATGCTTCATGCCTTGGGAAGAAGCGTCGTTCAGTTCTCATTCTTTCGATTTCTACTCGGCGCCACCGAACCGGCTAACTTTCCGGGCGGAGTCAAGGGCGTCGCCGAATGGTTCCCCATGCGGGAACGAGCCCTCGCCGTCGGGATTTTCAACTCGGGGACAGCGATCGGCTCAGCCATCGCCCTCCCGATCGTCTCTTTCATTGCTTTGAAATGGGGCTGGCGGCAGGCTTTCGTCGTGACCGGCGCCCTTGGATTCGTCTGGGTCCTCGTCTGGCTCCTCGTTTACCGACTCCCAGCCGTGCATCCGAACCTCAGCGACAACGAAAGACGGCTGATCATGGAGGACCACCTCGCCGAGGACTCCGACGGCGCTAAGGTTTCCACTCGCACTCTCCTCTCGATGAAGGAGACGTGGGGCTGTATCGCAGCCAGGTTTTTTACCGATCCGATCTCTTATTTTCTGGCCTTCTGGATTCCCGGTTACCTCCAGCAGGAACGCGGCTTCAGCCTGGCGGACCTTGGAATATGGGGCTGGATCCCGTTTGCCGCGCAGGCGCTGGGGAACATCGCTTCCGGCGCGATCCCCCGTTATCTGATCGCCCGCGGCTGGCCGCTCAATCGGGCCCGCAAGGCAACGATGCTCGTCATCTCCTGCGTGCTGCCAATCGTTTGCCTCCTGATTACGCAGGTGGAGAACTGGGGCCTCGCTCTGGGCCTGCTCGCGGCCCTCATGTTCGGACATGCCGCGTGGGGAAACATAACCCTCCCGGCCGAAGTCTTCCCTCAACGGGTCGTCGGCAGCGTTTCCGGGTTCGGGGGTGCGCTTGGCGGACTGGCCGGCGCGGCCAGCCAACC
>RPQK01000874.1 GCA_003819755.1 Acidobacteriota bacterium
GATTCCCCCGAATCTCACCCGCGCCGCCCGCCGAGCCTCTTCGGCCGACAATCCTGCTTTCCGCGCATCTCTTTCTGCCATCTCCAGGTGCGCCTCGACCTCAGCTTCCAACTCCCGATCCAGCCGGCGGCCCCGCACCAGCGCCAGAACACGTTCGATTCGCCCACGCCACCTCATAGAGCCGCTTTCAGGAACCGCGCCACCAGCGCGTTGGCCTGCTCCCATTTCTGGACCTCCGCCTCAAGCTGCTTCATGCCGGCCTTGGTCAACGAGTAAAATTTCACCTTTCGGTTCGTCTCGGAAATCCCCCACTTGGCCCGAATCCAGCCTTCCTGCTCCAGGCGGATCAACGCCGGATAGATGGCCCCCTGGCTCAGCTTCAGGGCGTCGCCCGACACCTGCTCAATCCGCCGGGCGATGCGATACCCATTCATCTCTCCCATCGTCTCGAGTGTTTTCAGGACGAGCAGATCCAAAGTTCCATACGGAACATCAGTGCGTTGTTTCGACATGTCTTGCTTAGACATGTCTATAATCATGAAGCAAGACATGGCTATCTGTCAATGGGATGGGGCAGCCTACCGAATGCCGGTGTGACTGACCATTTGAAATTCCCGGACGCTGCCCGTTCCGCTCATCCGTGGGGGCGCTTCCTCTGCGCCTCTCCGATCCGTGAAGCACACCCTGCACGCAGGTAACTGGCCGCCATGGCGGTCCGCACGACGGAAGGCGTCGCCTGGCGCCTCATTCCAGATCGGGGGGATAGACGGTTGGGATTGTTCGATCCCGGAAACGCCGGTAGACCTTGAAGTCACTATCGACCGAGAAGACGCGGCAATCAGGGAATAATTCGCTCATCCGGACGACGCAGGCGTCGGTTAAATCCATCTCCTGATCTTGGTACTTTTCCAGCAAGGCCCTGACTGGACCGATCTGTTCCGCCAGATCAAAAGCCACTACAAAGTCGCCGTCCTCGACGAGACGAGTCACGAGTGCAGGCGAACAGAAATGCGCCGCCTCGACCAAGGCGCCTTCGCAAGTGACAAAGGGAGCTTTCCATTTGCCCAAGACACCGCGCGCCCAGGAACGCTCTCCGGGGTCACTGCTGTTTAGTGCGATGATGAAGCCAGCGTCAGCGATCCGTGCGGTCATACTTTCGAGCTAATTTCTTTCGTAACTCCAGTTTGTACTCCTTGGCCGGGATCGGTGAACGAGGGTAATCGTCCAGATAGTCCAAACACTTAGCGGGCCGCTCCGCATTCGCCGTACGCAATCGCTGGAGAAAGGCCGGCACACCGTGCCGCAATCCTTGCCGCATGATGTCGGCCAGTTTCAATCCTGTCGCCTCAGCACCCCGGCGCACAGCGACATCTATGTCCTCTTCCACAGGGATGGGTAAGATGTCGCGTTTCATAGTAAAACACTATAATTCCGGGAAGGCCTCCCCGTCAATCAGGAGGGGGCTGAGAACCGCCAAGTTGCCTGAAGGAGCGGCGGTGCATGTCCAGACTCCTCGCGGAACCCCTTCGACGATTCTTTCTTACGCTTCGGGATCGTGCGGCGGTCAAAGCTTTGTCACTCCACAGCCCCGCAACCACCCGATAGTCAATCTCCGAGAATCTTGCTCGCGAGCTCTGGGGTGCGCCGTCCGCCGCGCTCGGTAAACGTATCGCCTCCTGCCTGCCTGGCACGCTGATGCGCGAGGTGATCGGCGTCGTCCAGGATGTCCATGACGACGGCGTCGATCAAGCTTCGCCAGCGATTGTGTACTGGCCCTCATTTGGAGAGAGCACTTACGCGCCGGGGCAAATGGACGTTGCCCGGACGGTGACTTACGCCATCAGGACCGGACGGGCCGGCAGCCAAGGCTTTCTGACAGAGTTGAGCGAGGCGGTGTGGTCCGTGAACGGAAGCCTCGCGTTGGCTTCCGTAAGAACGATGCAGGAAGTCTACGATAAATCTCTGGCCAGGGCTTCCTTCGCGCTGTTGATGCTGGGTATTGCCGCCGCGGTGGCGCTGGCGCTCGGAACCATCGGGATCTACGGGGTGATCTCGTACGCCGTGTCTCAGCGTACGCGGGAAATCGGTATCCGCCTGGCGCTTGGCGCCGAGCAGCGTCCGCTGAGGCGAATGTTTGTCCGGTCGGGACTGGCTTTGGGGGCGATTGGCGTCGGCATCGGGTTGGGGGCGTCGGTCGGGCTGATGCGACTGATGAAATCGCTGCTGTTTGGCATCAGTCCTCTTGATCCTATAACCTACTCCGCGGCGGCTGTCGTATTGGTGATTGCTGTCGTGCTCGCCAGTTACCTGCCGGCACGCAGAATCGCGGCTGTAAATCCCGTGAAGGCCCTTAAAGCTGAGTAGCGGGACGGATTGCATTGCCCGTGGTCGTCTTCATCGCCTTGAGCGCAGCCGCCCGCCTGGGGACAGGATGCCCGGGGCAGGATTCAGAGATCGGTTGCCGATACGACCGGCGGCGTTTTGCCCGGTGTTATGCTGACCCTGGCGAACGGTATCTTCGCCTCTCCCTCCCTCGTCACCGCGGCCATCGCGTTTCTTGACGCACTAGGGGAGCAGTCAAAACGATGATCACCACAAAGTGGTGAAAGAATCCGC
>RPQK01000875.1 GCA_003819755.1 Acidobacteriota bacterium
GGGGATTCTCCAAGGACCGGGATCTTCTCTTCCGCATGAGCATGAACAGCGCCGAGGACGCCAATACGAAGCTTCCGGGTCGCGCCAGGTACCAGTGAAGTGCCGATTCCAGCTGCAAGAAACGTCCTGCGATTCATGATGTGCTCCCAGGGGCTCTGCCAGCGCCTACCTGACCGGCCGCAGGCCGATCACGACCAGCGACGTGCGAATCCTCTCGATCTGCTCCTCCGCGAGCGGGCGGATGGGACGGCGGAAGACCGGGCTCGAGATGTGCCCGAGCAGCCAGAGAGCCACTTTCATACGCTGGTGGGCACTGCATCCCGGCTCTCCAAAGCCGTAGATCAGGCGCGCCAGCGGGGCGACGGTCTTCTGGGCTTCCTTGGCCGCTCCGAGGTCGCCGGCCACGCAGGCGTCGACCAGCCTGACCATCAGGTCCGGCGCAAACCCGGCAAAACCGATCAGCGCGCCGTCCCCGGCCTCGAGCAAAGTCGCCAGCAAATATTCGTCGTGGCAGGTGACGATGGAGACTCGCGGGGCAGCTTTCTTCAGCTGTTCATAGTCGTACAGCCAGCGGGTCATGTCGCGCGTGCCCATCTTGATGGCCACCACCCGGGGATGCTTCACCATCTCAAGCATCTCGGCCAGCGTATAGCAGACTTTGGTCCAGGCCGGATACTGGTGCACCACGATATCGATGCCCGCGCCCTCGGCGACGTCCAGTATAAAACCCACGGCCTCTCGGCTCGAGCGTCCGAACCGAAGCTGATAGTGCGGCGGCATCAGCAGGATGGCGTCGGCGCCCGCCTCGCGGGCGGCGATCGCGTGATCGATTGCGACCAGGCTTCCTTCGCCGGCCACGCCCGAGATCACCTTGAGCGGCCGACCGCTTTGGTCGACCGTTTCGCGGAGGATTCGTGTGACCCGCGCCCGTTCTTCGGCGCGCAGCGCCATGATTTCTCCCGTGTGCCCGTTGCACACGAGGCCCTTGAGACCCTTGGAGCAGGCAAGCCAGGAGAAGTAGTCGTGCAAGCCGGGCTCATCAAGCGTTTCGTCGGGATAGAAGGCGCACAGGGTCGCTGCAAAGACCCCTTTCCAGGGATGGTCACGATAGTCGTTCATTTCAATTCCTCAGGAGGCTTGCGTGATTTCCATTCGGGGTTCGCCGGACGAGATCGCTTCTACACCCGAATCATTCCGTGGGCTCCAGCGATAGCCCGGCGAAAGGACGAGGCTGGCCAGCAAGCCGACTATGAAAACCAGTACGTTTCCGAGCAGTCCCACCCACAGAGTATTGAGCGGGAACCGGGGCAGGGAGCTGAACCAGGCGCTTCCAATGGCTGGATTCAAGTAAGCCCAAACCAGGAAAACAATGCCCGCCGCCAACCCTACGTACACTCCCCGCGTGCTGGTACGTCGAGTCAGAATTCCGAGCATGTATAGACCGAGGACGCCTCCGCCGACAAGTGAAACGAACTCGAACGCGGCGTCGGCCATTGAATGGATCCGCGTCATCCACAAGCCGAGGAGCACCATCAGAACGCCGGAAATAAGGACGCTCATCCGAGAGAACCGAAGGGGACGGCGGTCAGTGGGACGCTTGGCCAGCTTCGAGTAATAGTCGGCAAACAAGACCGCGCCCAGACTGTTCAAGTCCGAGGCGAGCGTTGACATCGTGGCCGCCAGCAGCCCGGCCAGGATCAGACCCGAGATTCCCGTAGGGAGCTGGTGACCGATAAAGTAAGGAAAAACTGAGTCGGGGCGGAATCTCACTGCCGCCGGCAGGATTTCCGGCTGGAGGTGATAGAAGGCCCAAAGCAAGGCCCCGATCAGCATGAAAACCACCCAGACAAGAATGATCAGCATCGAAGACAGCCAGAGAGCGCGACCCGCCTGCCGCGAGTCTTTGGCAAGCAGGTAACGCTGCACCATTGTTTGATCGGCCGTGTATTTCTGGAAGTAGTAGTTCAGACCGAACAGCAGAAAAACGTAAACGCTGACTCCTTCCCAGCTCCAGCTGGTTGTCGCCAGTCTGAACTTCCCTGAGGCAGAGGCCGTAGCAAGCAAGCCAGAAGCGCCGCCCGGGGCGGAGTAGAGAAGATACGCCAGTGACAAGAAAGCACCGCCGATCAGGAGGAAACCCTGTACGACGTCCGTCCAGACAATGCCTTCTATTCCACCGATGTACGTATAAGCGACAGTGATGGCGCCGACTACAACGATCAGGAGATACAGGTTCCAACCGGTCATGCCGGAGACCGCCAGGCAGAGCAGATAAAGGATGGCGCCCATCTTTCCGAAGTGAACGACGAGAAAAGCAACATTCCCGTAAGCTCGAGCGGCCAAGCCGAAGCGTCGTTCCAGGTACTCGTAAGCCGACAAGCGGATTTTGGCCCTGAACAACGGTATCAGAAGCCAGGTGGCGAGCACCGTAGACAGTGGTAACGAAGCAATCGTCATCAGGTACTGCAAGTCTGCAGCGAAGGCTTTTCCGGGGAGAGCGAGGAAGGCCCAACTGGAAATCACAGTAGCGAACATCGATAGCCCGATTGCCCAGCCGGGAAGGGTTTGTGCCCCCAGGAAGTAGCGGGCAGTGCTCTTCTGTCGGCGGCCAA
>RPQK01000876.1 GCA_003819755.1 Acidobacteriota bacterium
CGGGGGAGCCTGATGCGTTTTCACGACGGGCTTGCCTGGCTGGTCCAGATCGCGATGTTCCTCACCTTGGGACTCCTGGTTTTTCCCTCCGAGCTCGTTCCCGTCATTGGACCTGGAACGCTTGTTGCCATCTTCCTCATTTTGGTCGCCCGGCCGATTAGTGTTCTGGTTTGTCTTGCGCCAAGCCGCGGGATGGGCATCAGGGAGAAGCTCCTGATCGCATGGGTCGGCTTAAGAGGGGCCGTCCCTATCATCCTGGCGACGTTTCCCTTGGTCGCTGGCATCGAAAAAGCGCACACGATGTTCAACATGGTTTTCTTCATCGTCGTAAGCTCGGTCGTCCTGCAGGGGCCCCTCATTTCTTTTTTTGCGCGGTTCCTCGGTCTGCAATCGACAGACCCGGAAAGGCCTCATTACCCGATCGGCATGGTCGGTGGTATTGGTGACAAGAGTCTGGTCGAGTTCGACGTTAAGCAGGGCTCTCCGATCGCCGGGAGGCGGGTCTTGAATCTCGGTCTTCCGGCCAGCGGCCTGATCGTGCTGCTTCATCGGGACGGTCATTTCCTGGTCCCGAGCGGCGGCACCGTTATTGAGGGCGGAGACAGGTTGCTGGTGCTCACAAACCAGGAGTCACTTCCCGAAATCCGTTCGATTCTCGGAAGCCATGGCCGCCCGCAACGAGCCTGACTTCCTTCGCGCGGCAGGTGCAGGTAAACATGCGGCGATCGAAATGACTTCCCGTGGTCGAGGAACCGATCCTTTCGGACTGGGGTCCAATCTAAATTAGTATGGGAGCTGCACGCCGCGGTCTTTCAAAGGAAGTACTGTTCGGAAGAGTGGGATTTCTGCTCTATGCCTTCTGCCTGATTTGGAGCCCCTCGTTTGCGTGCTCATGCCTGTCTTCCGGCCCGCCTTGTCAGGCGTACTGGGCTGTCTCGGCGGTATTCTCCGGCCAGGTTCTCGGCGTTGAGAAACAGACTGCTTCCAACGGGTCCGAGTCAGGTATGTGGCCGAGCTTCCGACTTGTTCGCTTCGCGGTCAGAGAGTCTTTCCGAGGTGCACCAGGAGGCACAATCGCGGTGCGGACCGGAATGGGTGGCGGAGACTGCGGTTACGACTTCAAGGTCGGGCAAAGCTATCTCGTTTACGCGCATCGCGAGAAAGATAGCCAGACGCTTGTCGCGACCATCTGCAGCCGAACCCGACCGCTCGACGAGGCATCGGAGGACCTGGCATACATCCGCAGTCTGCCGTCCGCTCCGCCGGGGGCGACGATCCACGGCCCGGTACAGGGCTTTCGCCGCACTTTGGAAGCGGGCGGAGTTGAGCGGTTGGGACCTCTGTCGGGCGTGCGAATCGAGCTTGCGAGTGACGGTGTCCGTCAGGAGACTCAGACAGACGCCTTTGGGGAGTACCGTTTTGAACATCTGCCACCAGGCAAGTACAGCGTTCAAATGCTGGCGCCGGAGGGCTTGGCCCCGGCACGCACCGAGCAGCAAGTCGAGGTGTTCGACAAGGGCTGCGCCTTAGTCGGCTTTTCGCTACAACCGGACACCTCCCTGTCAGGAGCTTTGGTCGATGAGTACGGTGAACCAGCCGCCAAGATCAAGGTGGACCTTGTTCTCGCCTCCGAGGTGGATGCCGAGTACCAGAGGAATGCGCTCTTCGCATACACCGACGAGGCTGGAGATTTTCGGTTCGCGTTCATTCCTCCCGGAGAATACCTCCTGGGGGTCCGGCTCAGCCGGATCAACGAGCCCCAATTTCCTTACCCACGAATGTTTTATCCCGGCGTTTCAAACCTTGATCAGGCCCGGAAAATACAGATCGCAGAAGGGGAAGTCCTGACTGGTTATCACCTCCGCCTCCCTCACACACTCGCTCAAAGAAAGATAGAGGGCGAGGTGCTCTGGCCGGATGGGACACCTGCCCCTGAGGCCTGGATCAGCTTGACGGAAGTGGAGTACGCCGATCGGTCCCTGGCGTATGGGGGCGATGCAAAAGTGGACCAACACGGGCATTTTTCCGTGACCGCTTATGAGGGATTACGGTACGCCATCAAAGCGGTGATCAACATCCCGAACGGGCAACGTCACGCCGAACCGGTGCAAGTGCCGGGTAACGGCCACGTCACCGGTATCAGGCTGATCCTGTCCGAGCCGAGCGGCAACTGCAGCAAGTGCATCAAGTGGAAGAAGGTGCCATAGGCGGGAGCGCAGGCATCCTGCCTGCTTGTGCCGTTTTTACGACCGATCGTGCCCAGCGGCGACCAGGCAGGATGCCTGCGCTCCTTACAGGGGATAGATTCCCCTTGAACCGAAGGCAAAGGACAGAGAAACGTACCGACTACCTGATTGTCGGCGCAGATCTGGCCGGCGCCTCAGCTAGTTCCGCACCTGGCGCTCAATCGAAGCCGACGCGAGGACGGAGAACACTCTCACCTGATTCACGTTGGCTCTCCTGCTAAACGTCCGGCCAGGAAGCGGTTTCCGACCGACCGTCGGCCCTTTTTAGCCTTCCCGGGTGCCCGCTTCCCCGTACAAGCGAAGCGAGCAAAGCGGACCAACCAATTCAGCGGCGGTTGAGTGACTCGCC
>RPQK01000877.1 GCA_003819755.1 Acidobacteriota bacterium
CACGTAAACGTCGTCGAGCGCGAAGCCGCGGTTGATCCGGTTCAGGATGATCGCGGAGTAATCGCCAAACCAGTGATCCTTGTCCTCCTCCCACCAGTCGTAGTGGATCCGCGCGAAGAGGCGATGGTTTTCACTGAAAACGTGGTCAAGACGAATGAGGTGCACGTAGTAATCCTCATTCGCGCTCAGATTGTAGAAGTAGTTGCTGCGGAACTCTTTGTCGCCCGCTAGATTCGGCAACGGGTACATTTGGGCGAGCTTCTGCGAGACGGGATTCAGCCGGTTGGTGGGAATGATGTTGCCCTGGAACGGTTGCCGCCGGAACTTGGTGCCTTCGGGCTTCGTCGTCGCCGGATCGTAAATCTGGTACGTGCTGCCGAGCGCGAGCAGGGCGGAAAAATCGCCGCGGCGCATGGCCTCCGTCGGAACAGTGCGGTAGCCGGACTGCGGCGAGCCCCACTTGTTCCCTTCATACGCGTAGTACCAGAAAGTCTTGTTCTTGCCGTTGTAAAGGTGAGGGATATAAACCGGGCCGCCTGCGGAGGCACCATAGCGATGGTCCTGGTAGACGGCTGGTTTCTGACCGGCCTTATTTTGGAAAAACGTCGGCGCGTCCAGGGCGCTGTTGCGCGCCCAGTAGTGCGCCTCGCCGTGGATGTCGTTCGCACCGCTCGCGGTCAATACGTTCGTCACCGCGCCGATCGTGTGGCCGACGCTCGCGTCGTAGGGGTTCGTCTGGATGTTGAACTCCTTGATCGCGGTCGGCGGTGGGCTGAAGGCAACACGCGACGTGCCGTTGCCGTTGGCAAAGTTGTTGCTCACGCCGTCGATCTGGAATTCATTGTTATATTGGCCATTTCCATCGGTCGCCATCTGCGAGGGCGCGTTGTTGAACGCGGCCTTGCGGATGCGCATGTCGGTGGCGTTCATGACCCCGGGCGCCAGCATGGTCAGCTCGGCCGGATTGCCCGCAAACAGCGGCAGCTCGAGGATTCGCCGCTCGTCGATGATCTGCCCCAGCGACGCGCCCGCGGTATCGAGAACTGGAGTTTCGGCCGTCACGTTCACGGTCTGGCTGATCTCTCCGACTTCCATGGGGATGTTGATCTCAACGGTCTGGCCGACCCGGATTTGGACTCCCTCGCGGGCGTACCCCTTGAACCCGGGCATCTCGGCCGTGACCTTGTACACGGCGGGGAGAAGGAACGGCATGTTGAAATTACCACGCTCGTTCGTCAACGCGGTGATAGTGACTCCGGTTTCCGCATTAGTTGCGCGAACCTCGACCCCCGGCATCACGGCGCCGGTGGCGTCGGTCACCCGCCCGAGCATCGTTCCGCGCGGGTCCTGCCCGAACAGCGCTGCGCCAACCGCCATGAGCAGAAGCGCCGCGACACATAAGTACCTGGTTTTCATAAACGGATTCCTCCCAGTTTTGTGGAAGGACGGGAGGACCGGTGGGGAGATCCAAAGAAGGCCGGCATGGCCGGCCCAAAATCAGCCTGGGAGCCTGGACTTACCCACCGCGTGTTTCACGCGCCTCCGTGTCCCTCCGGTTTTTCAAACAGCTACCGTATATAACGCCTACATCATCAGCACATCCACAACTACCCGGATCGCAAGGTCCGGTCTGCACGTTCTCCGTTTGTCTTCTGCTGGGGGCCAGGCAAGGCAGGTGCGGGCCGAACTATCATCGGTGTCGCTGCCGCTTGAACCGGCTGGCCCAGGAGCCGTTCCATGAGAAGTTCAGCCGCCCGCTCCAAATGCCGCTGAGTTAATTGCTGCGCCCGGGCTCCGTCGCCCTTTTTCAGGGCATCCAGGATTTGCAGGTGCTCCTGGTGAAAATCCACCACCCTCTCAGGCAGCTGAGGGGATACGGCACGGAAGCGCCGGAAATGGTCCTGAAGCGAAACGACGAAGCGTGTGAGCACCAGGTTGCCGCACGATTCGACGATCAATCGGTGCAGCGCCAGCCCGGCCTTCGATAGAACCGCGTAGTCCGTCTCACTGCCCAGCGGTTGCCGGGTCAATTCTTCTTCGACTTCAACCAGCCGATCAGGGCTCACCCGCCCTGCGGCCAAGCGGGCTGCAAAACCCTCGAGCAGGGCCCGTACCTGGTACATCTCGACGATCTCCCGCAGTTCGATGTGCGAGACGAAACTGCCCATGCGGGGACGGATTTCAACCAGTCCTTCTTTTTCGAGCTCTTGTATCGCTTCCCGCAGGGGGGTGCGACTCAAGCCGAGGCTTCTTACGAAATGGTCGACATGGAGAGGGTCCCCGGGCCGAAGGCGATTGGTCAGGATCTCCTCCTTGATCTGTTGGTAGGCCCGGTCGGTCAGAGAACCGTCATTGAACGGATCGGGTGTCGCGGAGGGATTCCTTTTTGTCCTGACTTTTTTCGCCATCTGTCTGCTCGACTGACAACAGGGAGCTTACGCTTCACCAGATTTGTTTTCAAGCGAAAATACGGTTGGCATAATACTGATATACCAGCAATATGCAGACAGGAGCGGGCGGCAATCCTGGGGGGCCACTGGAGTGCGGGGGCAACGAGCTGATCTTTATCCGTATCTTCCCCCAAGACTCGGTCCA
>RPQK01000878.1 GCA_003819755.1 Acidobacteriota bacterium
CCTTTGATCCTTTGCCCCTTCCCTTTGCCCCTTCGCCCCTTCCCTTTGCCCCTTTGCCCCTTTGATCCTTTGCCCCTTCCCTCCGCCCCTTCGCCTCTACAGTCCCAGCTTCTGCCGGATCGCCGGCGGGAGGCCGTCTTTGTGGATCATGAAGAAAAGGACTTTGCTGCGGACGTAGTTCTCGGAAATGTATTCGAACGGTTTGTCCTTAACGTTGACCGAGTCCTTGAGCAGATAGAACTTCTTGCCCTCTGTATCCTTGGCGATTCCCGCGGCGTGCTCGAGGTGGTCGTCATACGTTTCCCAGGTTTCGAGCATCGTATCGCGGAGATCTTGAGTTATGAGGGAACCGTCGGCGTCGGCGGGGACGGTGCCATAGCCTTTTTTGCCGGAATAGGCGCCGGGAATCAGGTGCAGGTCGAAAACCATCGAGAAGCCGTTCTCGAGGGCATGATCGACCACCTGCATAAACTCGTCCAGGGGGAGGTTGTAATAGCGGTTGTAGTGGAGCCAGTTGTCGGCCAGCAGCAGCTCGCCCTGCTGATAAAAAGGCCACTGCGAATATGAGGTGATTTCGACGTAATCGTCATAGGGAACGGCGAGCACCTCGTCAGCGAACTGGCGTGGGGAGAGTGTCCTTCCCTGGTACCTGACCTCGGAGGGCGGCTTCCCCAGGTAGGCTTCCAGGGTGCCACGAACCGCGGCGCTCCACTTGCTTCGGAGTTGACCGTTGCTCCAATTCCCGTCGACGCTGGTCGCGTCTGTGATGCCGCGAAGGAAGCCGGCCAGGCCACGGTAAAGATCGCGCTGATTGTAGTCCGCCTCGCCGGGCAGTAGACCGATGTAGTCCGCACGCGGCACGGTTCCATATTTCCGCATGAGGTAAAGGACATCATGAGAGAGGCCGCCCATGCCGAACTGATCCTTACCCTGGCGGCGTACATAGTGGAGCGCTTTTTCCTGATACGCGTGGTAAACCATGAACATTTGTGACAGCTCGAAGTCCCCGCGGCCTCGCCGGTGCAACTCCGATTCGAGAAACGAGGTCGTGCCAAACGACCAGCAGGTGTTGGACGAGCCCTGGCTTTTCGGCGGGGTCCGCCACACTTCCTTGACGATCGCAAACTGCTTTCCGGACGGTGAATCGGCCGGGAAGACAAGGGCAGTCAAATAAAACGCGACAATCAGCGAGAGGACCAGGCAGTTCTTCTTCATATTCCGAGAAATATTACAGCACCCGGTCCGTGGTTGGGGCACGCTTTCTTTGGAGTGCGGTGGCCATGCCTGCACTTTATACACATCTCGGAACCAGCAGGATCGAACAGAGCCGCAAGCGCAGCGCTTTTTTGCGGAGCGCGTCGGATACGTGCCCCCAGCAAAAACGGCTTTTCTTGCCGTACGCGTCCGACGGTCCGCAAAAAACGCTGCGCTTGCGGCTCTGTCGGACCTCCGCCCGCACCGCCGTCCCGGTCTCAAGATGTGCATAAAGTGGCAGGGCAAGGCCACCGCACTCCAAAGAAAGCCTACCGCTTGACTCTCAGTACTCCAGAGCACCCTCATAGTTCATGTCCGCAAGCTTGAAGCGCATGTTGAGCTTGAGGGCGCCGATTTCCGAATAGAAGCGGAGGTCTTCGGACTTCTCGTCGACAAAGGGCTTGCCGTCGACGAGGCGGGGAAAGATGAACTTCGCTCCCAGCCCATCGGCGATGGGCTGCTTATACTCCTGCAGAAACAGGCGCTGGCCATTTGACAGCTCCAGGTAGGTCCGGTTCTGGAGCGTTCCGGTGGTGGCGCCGGCAAATAGCTGCATGGCGGCTCCGGACAAGCGTTGATCCTGTGAATCGTAGGTAACCGCCACGGCGATGAACTGGTCGAATTTCCGCTCGACGAAATCCTTGAGCCCGGCTGAGAGCTGAGGATCGGGCTTGCTCTGCCGGTTTTCGATCAGGCGGGCGAAGGCTTGGCGGATGGGTTTGGCGGAGAGAAAACGGATCCTGAAGTTGACGGCCTTGGTCTCGTTAAAAGCGCCCCGTTGAGCCCGGCTCGACTCGCGGCCCGAGGTGGGACTGAAGAACATCTCGGACATGTCGGATTCCGTCTGGGTCTGTCCCCAGGCGGAATCATCCAGGATCTTCTGGGCGTCCTTGGCCGACCATTTGTTCCAAGGCTTCGGCTCCTTCTTGTCGGCGGCTGGGAGCCAAAGGGACAGAAGGAGTAAGAGCACAACCAGGAATATTGTTCTCATCCTCATAGAAGCCCCTTGAACGAGCAGAAGAACGAGTCGGCGGCGGTGGAGGCACCCAACCGCCGCCGTGACTCGGCGGCTCGGACTAGAAGTTCAACCGAGCGACAAACTGGATCAAACGGCCGCCAGGATCGTTCGTGGTTGAAAGATCCTGGTAGGCGTTGCGGCTCGGCCGGAAATCCGCAGCTGAGAAGTTACTGATGGTGCTGACATCGTTCGCCGGGTTTGTGACCATGAAGATTATTTGGTTGAACGCATTCATGAACTCGGCTCGGAACTCGAAATCGAGCTGTTCCCGA
>RPQK01000879.1 GCA_003819755.1 Acidobacteriota bacterium
CGAGGAATGGGCCAGCGGTGGTGAGCGTCTTGACGATCGAGACGTCGGCCGGAGGATCTCCGATATTCTGGAAAATCGAGGCCGCTCCGCGCCAGGAGTCCCGGCCGTAGGCGCCGATCACCGCGTTCGTCCCGTCGTAACCTACCGAGCCCCCGAAATTGGCCGAAGCCGTGCGCGTCGTTGCGGTCAGGGTCCGATCGTATGTCCAGGCCGCGCCGATCCAGTGATATAAAGAGACCGAACCGGCTGAGGTGAACCCGGGAAGGCTGTCTGCTCGGCCGCCGATCAGCGCCCAATCTCCATGGATCGCAGTGGAAAAGCCGAAGTACGACAGCGCCTCGAGATTCGGCGCCTGGACCAGGCCGGTCTGCGTCCAGTTTGATCCGTCATATTGGTAGAAGAATGCCGCGCCCTGGCCCGACGGCGGCGAGGAGTGAGCGTTTGCGCCGACAACAGCGGAAGGGAGGTCCAGAGCCACAGCCTGGCCATACCCACTGTTCACTGGGCTGACCGAACGCGGGAGCTCCACGGGCTCTTCCCACACTCCGCCCGTCCGTCTGAACGAGTAGGCCTTGCCGATACTACCGTTGGGCCCGGCTGCTCCGACAAGCGCCATATCGCCGTCGATTGCGACGGAGTACCCGAATCGTTGGCTGGCGACACGGTCGCCCACGGGTGGCAGAAGTTTCCCCTGCTGTACCCAGTTGGTCCCGTCGAAGTGGTATATCCATGCGGTCCCGACGTTTGACACGAGAGGGGAGCCGACATCATGGTTGTAGGCACCCACGATGATGTCGTCACCGCTGATATCCACGGCATAACCGTAATTGGAGTTCGCCTGGTAGTCGTCGGCGACCAGTCGCACCGGGTCCCACGCGCCAGTTCCCGGGTTGAGGCTGAACACGTACGCAGATCCCGACGACAGGCTGCCATTGTGCTCGTCTGAATAGGCCCCGACAACGACCTTCGTGCCGCTGATCGCAACACCTAAGCCGAAGTTGTCGCCCGCGTCGAGATATGATCCGAAGGCGCTCAACGCCGCCTCCTGAATCCAACCCCCCGGATCATTTCGATAAACGAAAGCGGCGCCTGCGGTGGCGAAGCCGCCTGATCGATAAGCGGGGGCGCCAACGATGGCGCGCGTTCCGTCGATGTCCGAAGACCTCCCGAACTGATCAGTACCGGTTTGCGGCGGCCGCGGCAGCTCGATTTCCTGAGCGACGGCGACGGCCAACAAGAAGGAAATCACAACCGTTGGAACGACAAGCGCACGAGTCCGAGCGAGTAAACAAAGCATGCCTCCCCCTGTCCGGAGCAGGATGGCAGCACCGGTGGTGATTATCAAGGGGGGAAATGAAGGCTGCCTTCGACCTCTTCAGCTTCGGGAATAGGGAATCGGGGGCCAGTGCTGGTATTCACCCTGTTTGCGGGGGGGGTGCGACGATCTCAGTCGGCGTTCTGCTGCTGATCGGTTTTCTTACGCGGCCGGCCGCCGCTGTCGCCTTTCTGTTCCTGGAGAGCCTGTGGGTCTCGGAGTGGGGAACGGCGTGGATTTGGGAGAGAAGACCCTTTCACCAACTTTCCCCGGTCCATAACCCGACCAGGTAGTCTGTCTCTTCGCACGGGTGGGTTTCGGTCAGGGGGTCCATGTAGTCCGGATCGGTCAGGTTGGGCCCGGCAAGCGCCGTCAGCGTGAGAAACGGGTCGTTAATCGGCCCGAGCTCTTCGAGGGCTTCGAACGCGGCCGTGAGCCGGTGGTCATGCTGGTGTGTTTCGGTTGTGTTCCTTGTGCCCATTTTTCTCTCTCAGAAACACTCTACGAAAAGCCGCCATATAAGGTTCCAAGGACCGCCACCGGATACCGCTCGCAATGGCAGAGGAGCAGTGGCTCGTAGATCTCTCAGTCGTGGACGTCAAGGAACGTGGGGACATGACGCTCAATTGAAAAGGGAAAGAGGTGGCTGACTGGTGGCGGACCCTTTTAGGCGCGACGGGCCGCCCGGTTCCTGTTCGATCCCGCTCGCTTCCCGTCGGATTCGCTCAGGAACCGAGGCCGCGGTGTTCGAAGATTCCAACCGAATGGGTTATCCTTATTGTCAAGTTCACTTCCATGATTGGCACATCGATCAATCACTACGCGATTAAGGGGAAACTCGGTCAGGGCGGGATGGGAGAAGTGTATCGCGCGATCGATACCCGTCTGCACCGCCAGGTGGCGCTGAAAGTCCTGCCCGCGATCTTCGCCTCTGACGAGGACCGCATGGCTCGCTTCGAGCGCGAAGCGCAGGTGCTTGCGTCGTTAAATCATCCGAACATCGCTTCCATCTACGGAATCGAAGAGGCCAATGGAACCCGCGTTCTGGTCATGGAACTGGCGGAAGGCGAGGACCTGTCCGAACGGATTGCCCGTGGCCCGATGCCGTTGGACGAAGCGATGCCGATTGCCCTGCAGATCGCCGAAGCCCTTGAGAGTGCCCATGCGAGGGGTATTGTCCACAGGGACCTGAAACCGGCCAACGTTAAGATTGCGGCCGA
>RPQK01000880.1 GCA_003819755.1 Acidobacteriota bacterium
CGGCCGAGCATCCGGGCGATCACCGACAAGACGACGGCACCCATGATGCTCGAAGTGCCCAGCCCGCTGCCCTTCGGTATTGCGGCGAGGGTGGTCAGCTCGACTCCACCCCCGAACTGTTCGAGCACCGAGAGCAGATTCCCGGATTGACCCGCGGGCGAAGCGGCTGGGCAAAACCCGGAGAGTGCCAACGCCGCTTTGGCGAGGCCGAATTCGCTGGTCGCCTGCCGGTAATTCAGCAGGGAGTCAAAGTCGGAAATCTCGGTCCTCGTGCCCTGATCGATCGAACCAATTCGGATGACCGGCTCGCTGGTCACGCGGACGTAACACTGGATCGGCGGCTGACCATTGAGGTTGACGGCAGCGTTTATGACGCTCCCGCCGAACTCCAGGGAATAGGGAGGGGTATCGGTCCACCCGCCCCCCAGGTCGAGCCTGGCCGGGGCCCGGCCCCAGACGATTTCATCCGGCCTGAGAGCATTCCGGGGCGGTTCCTGGAGAGTCGGCGACGCGCTGTCCAGGATGGCGCATCCCAGCTGGTCAAAGGCGAAGTCGTGCGCCTTTTCCCTCCACCGGGCCGGCTGCGGAGCGTCCGGCCGGAGTCCCTGGGATTCCAGCCACTCGATGTCCTCGGCGGGAAGGCTCGTTTCGAGTCCCCCCACGAGTCGACCGGCCAGCTCGGGATTCCTTTCGTTAAGGGAGGCGATGGCCGTGCCGAGGGAGTGCACGATCCGGGAAAGGGTGAAGATCTGCAGTCCCGCTTCCGAACAAGACCCGGCATGCCAGCGCGCCTCGGAGACAAGTCCCTTCAGCAGGGTCCCCGGCTGGTCGCTGTGCTCGAGTATCCAGGCGAGCTCGGGGGCGGAAAAGCGGCTGTCTGGACGGAAAATTGCGGAGAGAGAATGGGAGATCTCGGTTGCGCGAATCTTGGCCCGACGCCGGTAAAAGGCTTCGAAGTCCGCCAGGCTTCCCATCTCGCTCAGGCTGTACCGGTCGGCGGCAACGTAGCGTCTACGATCCGAGGGGCTGGCGTTTTCAGGCTTGAATAACCAAAGCCACTCGTAGAAGCCGGACGGGTCGCGAGTGCCCGGGAACAACCTTGCGTTCCAGATGCTGCGCGCCTCTGGCCGTATTTCAGCCGGCCAAATGTCCTCCTCCGTTACCCCCACGCCATCCAGCCAGCTGCGAAGGGGGCGGCCGCAAAAGAGGGTTTCTGAGACCGTCCCCTTGAAACTATCCGAAACGGCATACAAGCGGTTAAAGAAGATCCGGTGGCCCGACCGATCCCGGCCCTCGACGATGTCCATGCAGTCACCGGACCCCAGTTCCAGCGGGCTCTCGATGTCCGCACCCACGACGATGTTCGAGCCGCCCAGCTGGACCGGTGCGTCGACGCGGCAGCCCTCGATCCAAGAGTCGGCGCCCAGCACTCCCCCGTTTGCCGAGAAGATGGTGTTGAGAGTCAGCGCGGCGTCCAGTCGTGAAAGGCCGCGGTCGCGCCGCGCCAGTTCCGCCCCGCTTTCTATGATCTGACGGGTCGTGCCGAAATGCAGAAAGCCGCACTGGCCGAGGATCTGAGCATGGAAGGGCACCTTCGAAAGCAGGCTGAACAAGCGGGAAAGGAAGCTGTCGCCCAGGATCGAGCCGCTCTCGACCGCCGATTGCCTGTAACGAGCAAAATCAACGTCGTTGCCGAGGGCGCAACAGACTTCCCGGTAGACATCAAGGCCGCGGCTTTTCAACAGGTCATCGACGGATTGGCTCCATTGGAGCTGGCCCGAGCCGCCGATACACATCTCGAAAAGCGCCAGCAGGCAGGCTGCCGTTCGGCTGTCAAAGTTCAAGACCCCGATATCCAAAACCGAGCGCCCGTAACGATCGATGGCGTTAACCAGCCGCTGCTGGGCCTCGGACGGTTTCTGAAGATACAAGCGAACTGCTCCGCCCGAGCCGACGCAGTAGACTCCATGCCTGGAAGCCTCCTCGGGGGAAGCGTGGCAACCAAGTCCGGTCACCCCGGTTGCAGCAAAGGAGACCTGAGACGGGTCGAAGGTCAGCAGGACGTCACCTGCCGTCACGACGACCTGGCCCTCGTCGTCGGCCGGACCAGGCAGGGCAAGGTAAAGAGGCAATTGCCGGTCGATCAGGGTGGTCGTCAGGGCACCGTCGTTATCCCCCGGTACCGGGATAAAAAGTTTGCCGCAGGGAGCGTATGCGGGAAGCCGTCTGGAGTCACCGCCGGCGTGGACGATGAGAATCCTGAGTTTCCTGAAGACCTGCTCCCAAAGGTCGGGATTGAGCCGGTCTCCCGGGATGTGTGTGAGCTCCTGGTTCAGGACCGCGAGAAGAGAGTAGACGGTGCTGGCTCCGCTGCCGATGCGTTTGCCGTCCGGGTCTGGAACCACGAGGGTCCGGGTGACATCGGTCAGGTAGCCGAGCCGGGCACGCAGTTCGAGCTGCTGCTCGTAGGCAAGCGCCTGCTGGCGGTTTGATGCCGTAACAATCA
>RPQK01000881.1 GCA_003819755.1 Acidobacteriota bacterium
ATCTGGTGAGAGATCCCGCGAACGCCAGAAAGCCCAAGTCGTTGCCGGCAAAGTATCGCGAGTCGAATTCCGCTACCGCTGAACACCGAAGCCTTCGGAACACTAACTGGTTGACGGGCCAAGAAAAATCGGTTAATAGTTTCGCACATCGCCTTCAAAGGAGAGTGCGTGTGCAGCAGTATCGCAAGACGTCTCCCCCCCGTCACGCCGTGATTCGACTTCTTGCCGTCGTCTGGGCCGTGTGCGTGATTGCGCAACAGGCATCTTGGACGGGGGCGGGAACCGGCAGCTGGTCGACTATCGGCGGAGGCGGGCGCGAAGTTATGGCCTTTGCGGTCGCGCCGGACCAGTCAGGCGTGATCTACCTGGTCAGTAAGGTCCTCAACAAGGCTGTCTTCCACCGCAGTGACGACTGGGGGAGAACCTGGAAAAGGGTCGGCGTCACGCTCGATTGTTTTGACGGGCTTCACTCGTTGGCTGTCGATCCCCGGAATCACTCTATCGTCTACGGGTTTGCCGAGGACTGCGGGTTCATTAAGACCATCGACGGCGGCGAAACCTGGACGACATCTCTGTTGGGTCTTTACGGGAGCCTTGTCATCGACCCGTGGCGGCCTGACCGGATCCTGATACTGGATTCTGCGACCGGCGCGCGCCTCAGCACGGACGGCGGGTCCTCCTGGGGAGCGACGCCTATCTTTCCCGGCAGCATGACCGGCTTCGTGTTTGATACCAAAGACTCCAACCGCGTTTACGCGGCCAACAATGAGGCGGTGTTTGAGTCGACCGACCAGGGCCACGCCTGGCGCTCGATCACGGGCTCGCTCAAAGACTCATCCGGCAACAAAATCAAGAACTTCTCGGGCGTCGTGGTGGATCCGAAAAACGCGGGAACGCTGTACACTTGGACTTGGGTCGCCTTGTACAAAACCACGGATGGCGGAGTCCGCTGGGTCGAACAAAGCACCTTCGAAAAGATGGGGTTCGAACCGCTCCGCTTGCTGACCTCTTCCCGGGACGGGACTCGTTTGTACGCGATCAGCCAGGGGAAAGGCGTTTTCACAAGCGGCGATTCGGGAAAAACCTGGGATTCCATCAACCTGAATCTTCCCTTCGTGCAGCCTCGGGGCCTGAGTGTAATCGAGGGCGAGCCAGACGGCCTGTGGGTCGCAACAACTCGGGGCCTCTTCTCAAAGCCAGCCGGTCCAAGCCTCTGGCAGGCGCACAACCGTGGACTGTCGTCAGAGAGCCGAGTGCTCGGCTTGTCGAAGGCTGACCCGCAGCGCCTGTACTCCCAGAGCTCGGGAGATTTCTACCGAACGCCTGACGGCGGTGCGACCTGGTTTCCGATCCGGTTTCCGGGACTTGTAACCTGCGTCGTGACCCACCCCTCCGATCCTCTGAAGGCCTGGCTGGTACTCGGAGTCGGTCCTCCCGATAATGTTCGGACCGAAGTCCACGAGACGACAGACGGAGGGATTAATTGGACCAGGGTCGATCCGGGCGGGTTGCCCAGCTACTGGTCTTACATGATCGGAGACCGGACCGATCCACGAATCCTGTACCTGACCGGTTTCGGTTCTCTTCTCAAAAGCGCCGATGAAGGCCGCTCATGGACCAGGCTCCAGCCACAGAGTACCGGTACGATCCTTATACAGGACGCCTCAGCCAAGGCAGCGCTTTACGTGAGCGCAAACGAGGGCCTGCTCAGAAGTACTGACCAGGGGCAGACCTGGGACAACCTCGGGGACGAGTTGCCCCCCAGGCGCCTGGCCATTGATCCCCGGCACCCTGAGGTGCTTTATTCCGTGACGTCCTATTCCCAGGTGAACCGAAGCACCGACGGTGGGAAGAGCTGGCTGGTCATGAGGGAGGGCTTCGGCTATTCGACCATCCTTGATATCCTCGTCGACCCGGTGATGGACGGGGTTCTGTACGCGGCCGATGACGGCCCCGGCATTTGCGTATCTCAGGATGGAGGCCGAACGTGGGCTCCGTTTGAGCCCGAGTTCCCTCCGCCCAATCTGCCGCTCGAGTTTCTGCTGGCGCCCGGAGGCCGGCTTTACGTTTCGACAATGGGCGATATTCGGCACATCGACCTCGGAAGCCATCTGGATATCATTTTTCCCCAGGTCGGGGATGGTGAAGTCCCCGGAAACGGTCGGCTCCAGACCACGCTGCAACTAGTGAACCAGGGTCCGGACACGGAAGCCGTGGTCAGGTTCTTCGATTCGTTCGGGCAGCCGCTCAGCATTGGACTCGGATCGGCGCCGGCGGCTAGCGACCATCGGATCAGTTTGGGCCGGGGACACTCGTTCTCGGCTGTCACACCCGGCCGGGGACAGCTTCAGTCCGGTTATGCCCGCGTCTCTGGCGGACCGGGCCTGACCGGCGCTGCGGTGTACTCCTACTCTGAGAAAGGGATCACACTCTTCCAGGCAGGGGTGCCGTCGTCGCATCGAATCAACAACTTCGGCCTTTTTTTTGACGTCTCCGCCTCGGA
>RPQK01000882.1 GCA_003819755.1 Acidobacteriota bacterium
CCTCGAGGCCTGATAAAGCGTCGGCCTCTCGTTGCCGCCGCACTCCAAAATGGCCTGGCGTCCCCGCGCTCCAAAAAGTAAATGAAATGGCATTGGGCGAGACGCCGGCAATCTCGAGGCGACGGTGTCTGGAAGTTGAATCTTGGTCCTCGCCCGAACTCCCGTCGGTCGTGCCTTTCAAGAAGCTCGGTCCGTTTTCCTTTTGTTCTCTGCGGGTTCTCTTTGCGATCCGGTGAAGGCTACAATGCGCAAAAGGCCCCGCACGCGATCTTGTCCGAAGCACAATCGTCACTGTGCGAGCGCGGGCTTGAGGAGAGACCAGTGTGTGTGAATGATACGCCAGCCGTCCTTGGTGTGACGATATACCTCGGTCGTGTTCCAGCGGTTCACGCGCCCGCTCTTCTGCAATCTGGTAGTGTAGTTGAAGGTCAGGACTGCGACATCCCCCGCTACCTGGACTTTAGCGTTCTCCATTTCACCGGACGCCGGCTCGCCACTGGGGAACGTCCGGCAGTATTCCCGCAACGCCTCCAGCCCGCGTATCGGTTGTTCGAGAAACGGGTCAAAGTAGGTGATGTCGGAAGCGGAGATTTCCAGAAATCCGCCTGAATCGCCCTTGTCGGACCGGTCAAGCGCAGCCCGCTCCAAGCCGATGATGACAGAGGCCGCGTCGCTATCCTTCCCTCGCGCCGCGGCCGCAAAGAGAAGGGGAACCATGAGAGCCAAGATGATCTTCAACATTGCCAACTCCTTTCCTCCTGAATCGGCATAGTGCCGATATCGTTCGGTGTAGAATACTTCGATATCGAACTATCCGTCAAGCCGCCTGGGTACGGCTTCTGCTTATCCGCTTGTTTCAGCACGTCACAAGATCCGGGGGGCGCGCGGGGACCGACGATGTCGGCGCTTCCTCATGGAAGGCAGTTTCGCTGACGCGGCCACCAACCAAGATACGGCACGCAGCATTTTCGGCTTTCGTCCGCCAGCGTGGTCGATATATCCTCTCGCGGCGCGGGAAGCGCTGAATTGCGTGCGCGCGGAGGTGTTAATGCGCATAAAGCGACTAGTAGTCGTTCTCGCTCTCTTTGGCTTCTTCACGAACTTCGTTCCAGCCGAGCCCGGAACATGGACGGCGGCCCCGACGCCCAATGCAGCGCGGATCAGGAAGGTTGGTTACCTGCTCGGGCCCGACCAGCCGCTGTACGCAGCCGGGGAATCCGAGTTGTACCTAAGCACAGACGGAGGCGCGAAATGGGCTCCAATCGGTACATCCGTCGGGAACCTCTTTTCCTTTGATCCCACTTCCCGGGTCATCTACTCAGCCGACCGCACGACTGCCCGTGTGAAACGATCCACGGACGCAGGCCAGACGTGGGCTGGAGGCGGATTCGCCGGGTGGGAGGGAGGCAGCATCGAGGCCCTTGCCTGCGATCCAGCAAATCCCCAGCGGCTCTGGCTTGGAAAATCCGAAGGCGGGCTTTTTCGCAGCGATGATTACGGATCATCCTGGAAGCCAACGGATCTAAGCGGCATCCGTGAAAAGCCGCTGTTCGTCCAAACGATCTTCGTGCACTCGATCCCGGGTCTCCTGTTGGTCGGGGCCAAGGATAAAGGCCTTTTCAGAAGCACCGATGACGGATCGACCTGGTCACAGCCGCCAGGCATGCCTCCCAAGGGTACAGTGACGTCTCTGGCCTCGTCGCCCGCCGACCCAATGACAATCTATTGCGGCACGGCGGGTGGCGGCGTTTTCAAGAGCACGAACGGCGGGTTGAGCTGGAACGCGGTACAACCACGGCTGGCCAATGTCATGGTAAACGATCTCAGTGTGGACGCGACCGACTCCCGCCGCCTTTACGCGGCCGTTTCGGGTTCCATTCATGGCGGAATCTACCGGAGCACTGATGGGGCGGCTACCTGGACCCGACTCGTATCGCAGGCGGGCTCGGACGAGGCCTTTAGCGTGGCCATCGACCCGAATGACAGCGATGTCGTTTACGCCGGCGCCCTGGGCGTCGAGATAAGCACCGACGCTGGGGAAAAATGGGTTTCGTGCACTCTTGGCATCTCCGGTTCCGACCTGTGGGGTTTTTGGGTGGACGACGGACAACTCCTGTACGCCTGGACCTATAACACGCTCTTCAGGGCGACTGAGAGCGGCTTCTGGACTCGCATCGCCAGCAACTTCGTCCGACACTTAATTGTGGGCTTCCATCCGGGGCCTGAGCAGGTGGTCGCGACTGCTGAAGGCATGGTCCTCAGGAGTGCAGACGACGGTCACACATGGCTCGAGCATTCGACTGGGCTCCCGGATCTCCTATGCCTGGCAGCCGACCCGCACCTCCCGGGAGCGTACTACGCCGCCGGGGGCGGCGTTGCTCGGAGTACCGATGGAGGGAAGACGTGGTCCCCCCTGGCAAGTCCTGACGACTTCGGAATCAAACGTCTGGTGGTCGACCCGCGTATCCCGGGCCGGCTCTATGC
>RPQK01000883.1 GCA_003819755.1 Acidobacteriota bacterium
GATGGAGCGTTAGGAGGTCCTAGGATAGGCCTTGCATAAGACGGGACACGGCATCGGGCGTTACCTCAACTCTCCTAGACGCAAAATTTCAGGGAGGTAATTATGGCGACGAAAGCAGATTTTACGGCGGAAGAATGGAATCAGATCCGGCGCGCCCCTTTCATGGCCGGCTTGGCCGTAGTCGCGGCAAGCCCGAGCGGGCCTTTCGGAGTGGTAAAGGAGATGTTTGCCGTCGGCAAGATGCTCGCCGAGGCCAAAGCGCAGGGATCTTCGAATGATCTGGTCAAAGCACTGGTTGCGGATCTCGAGGTAGGAGCCCGCGAACAGTCAGCGCCGGCTGAACTTCAGGGCAAGGGACCGGATCAGGTCAAGAGCTTTGCGATCGAAAGCTGCCGTCAAGCGGCCGCGCTTATCGAAAAGAAGGCGACGCCCGAAGAGGCCCAAGGGTTTAAGCAGTGGCTGGTCTCGGTCGGGCAGAGGGTTTCCGAAGCTGCCAAGGAGGGCGGATTTCTGGGCTTCGGCGGCACACAGGTAAGCGAGCAAGAAGCGGCGACGATCAAAGAACTGTCCACGGCTCTCGGGGTGAAAGTTTAGATCGGCAAGAGGCACCGTGTAGTGCAGGAGCCGGCGGGTGGATACGACGACGCCCTCGACTCTACGCGGTCATCAGGACGATATAGTAGGCGTTCGCCCGCAGGCTCGTGTCGCAAGCGTGCCCACGTCGGCGCGCTGGAAAGGAGATCGTTATGACGGCCCACGTTGCCGCAAGGTTTAAGTTACGGGGGCTCATTGTGTGATCTCTTTATCAGAAGAGAGAGCGTAGAAACTCAATGCTTCGAATGAAGCGAGAAAGGAGTCAAAGCTATGGATTTTGGAATTGTGCGCAAGAGATTGGGAGTGATCGTCGGCTTAGGCGCTGCAATAGTAGTAGCAATTCCTGGTATGGCGTTAGCGCAGGCCGCGAAGATGGGAGCCGCAGAGCTGCTTCCTCCAAACGCCAAGCCGGGCGAGTGTTATGCCCGGGTCTTCGTTCCAGCGGCTTATAAGACTGAAACGGCGCAAGTCATCACGCGCGAGGCATCGGAGCGGGTGGAAATCATTCCCGCCCGATACGAAAGAGTAATCGAGCAGGTCTTGGTGCGGGAAGCCTCGAAGAAAGTCGAGGTCGTTCCCGAGACCTATGACTGGGTCGAGGAAAAAATCCTGGTGAAACCCGCTTTCGAACGGATTGTTGAGGTCCCGGCCGTTTACGAGACAGTCAAAGAGACAGTGGTTGACCGGCCCGCCCACTCGGTCTGGAAGAAGGGTACGGGACCGATCCAAAAGGTCGATTACGCAACCGGTGAGATTATGTGTCTGGTGGAGGTACCGGCGACGTACAAGACGGTGACCAAGACTGTAATCAAGACCCCGGCGACGACTCGCAAGGTCGAGATTCCGGCCGAGTACACCACGGTCAGGAAACAAGTGAAGACCCCGTCGACAACCCGCGAGGTCACGGTTCCGGCGGAGTACAAGAGCGTCGAAACCCAGAAGCTCGTTTCTCCTGCCGAGGAGAAGCGGGTGCAGATTCCCGCTGAGCAGCAGACGGTGACGAAGACGGTTGTGGCGAGCGAAGGTCGCATAGAGTGGCAGTCGGTGCTTTGCGAAACCAACGCCTCCCCTGAGCTGATCAAATCAATGCAGCTACACCTGCGCCGGGCGGGGCACTATTCGGGCAAGATCGACGGCAAGCTGAGCGCCCGGACGATGGCCGCCGTCCGCTCTTTCCAGCGGGCTAAAGGATTGCCGACCACTGGGCAACTCACAATGGAAACGCTCCAGACCCTCGGCGTCAGAACAGGGGGCTAGCTCGCTGTGGCCTCATGATCAGCATTGTAGGTCCGTGTTACAAACCGCGCGGCCCGACGCCGCGCCAGAAAGGAGATTCTTATGGCAGTCAATTTAGCTGAATTGGTCAAAGGGTATCTCACACCGGACATCTTGCAAAAGGCGGGATCCTTCGTCGGTGAGTCCGAGCCGGCGACGCAAAAGGCTATGAACGGCATCATACCGACCTTGATCGCGGCTCTGGCAAATCAGGCCTCGACGAGCAGCGGCGCCGACAAACTCAGCCAGATGCTCGACGCGGGCAAGTACGATGGCACCGCCCTCAACAATCCAGGCAGCCTGTTCTCCGGAGGCGAGACGACACAGAAGGCCATCACCCAGGGTAAGGATATCCTGAGCTTGTTGTTGGGGAACAAGACCGAAGGCCTCGTGGATCAAATTGCGCGCTTTGCCGGTATCCGAACCGGATCGGCCTCGTCCCTAATGGCATTAGCCGTACCGCTGATCATGAATGTTCTCGGCCGCCAGCGCTCGACTATTGGGCAGAGCCCTTCGGCTCTGGCCTCCTTGCTCGGCGAACAGAAGAGTTTTCTGAGCGGGCTATTGCCGACTGGCATCGCGTCGTTTCTCGGCTGGACCGGCTATGAGA
>RPQK01000884.1 GCA_003819755.1 Acidobacteriota bacterium
CCCTGCTGCTGGAGCTCCCACTCGAGGTCCCAATAGGCCTCGGCGACGAAAAGGAAGTGCGGGTGGAGTTTCTTTACGGCGGAGATCACTTCAACCCAATACTCACTCGCCGGCCGCTGACCGGCGCGGTTGCCCCAGGTCCGTTCAAAAACGTTGTTGATGAGGAGCATGGCCATGTCACAGCGCACGCCGTCAGACTGGCCGGCGATATCCGAAAGGGTCTGAATTACCGCTTGCCGGAGCCCCGGTTGAAAGGCGTCTAACTGCAGAACGTCCGGCCATGCAGGGAAGAAAGGGTCCCGGCCGCAGGCAAATACCGTTCCCGCGGTCTCTATGAACGACGCCGGATTGTTCCTCAGATCGTCAGCTTTCCCCTGGACAAAGTATTCGGGGTGAGCGGCGACCCACGGATGATCTGGCGCCACATGGTTGGGGACAAAATCAAGCATGAGCCTGATTCCGCGCTTGGCCAGCTCTCCGCGGGCGACTGCCAGGCCGTAGGGGCCTCCCAGCTGTTGGTCGACGACATAATTCCGCACACAATAGGGAGACCCGACATTGTCTTCGGTCCGAAAATCGGGGAGGGCCCGGCGGAAGTCCGCCAGGAGGCCCTGGTTCTGATTGGCAATGGCGATCCCTGCGGGGCTTCGTTCCCAGACCCCCATGAACCAGACCGCGTCGACTTTCAGATCGGCGATCGAGTCCCATTGCTCCCTGGGCACTGTTGCGAGAGTCGTGCAACTCTGGTACTTCTCCCTCAATTCCTGAAGCCAAACCCAGGTGTTGATTTCGTAGATGACTGGGTGCTCAGGCCACGCTTTCATGGTTCCCTCCTCGCTGCTTCTGAAAAACCCGACCCTCAGTACACTTCGGGAATGTACTTGAACGGATGGTCCGGTTCCCGGTAGCCGTTCGGCTTTTGCCGTTCCGGCAGTTTCACCTTCTCGTGCGGCACTTTTTGATAGGGGATCAGGCTGAGCAGGTGGTTGATGATATTCAGTCGCGCTCTTCTCTTGTCGTCGGCCATGGCCACTAACCACGGCGCCTCCGGCGTATCGGTTGCCGCGAACATCTCGTCCCGTGCGCGGGAAAAGTCGTACCACCGGCTGTAGGACTTCAGATCGATGGGCGACAGCTTCCATATCTTGCGCCCGTCATCCAGCCGGGACTCCAGCCGGCGGGTCTGCTCCTCCTGGCTTACTTCCAGCCAGTACTTCAGGAGAATGATCCCCGACTCGACCATCAGGCTCTCGAAGTGCGGCGTGACTTCCAGGAAGTGCTTAGCCTGCGCCTCGGTGCAAAATCCCAGGACCTTCTCGACGCCCGCACGGTTGTACCAACTGCGATCGAAGATCACGACCTCACCCGCTGCCGGGAAATGAGGTACGTAACGCTGGACGTACATCTGCGTTTTTTCGCGGTCTGTTGGGACGGGGAGTGCTACCACGCGAAACACACGCGGGCTAACCCGCTCCGTGATCGCCTTGATGGCTCCGCCCTTGCCGGCGGCGTCGCGTCCTTCAAAGACAATGCACACCTTTAGCCCCTTATACTTGACCCATTCCTGGAGCTTGACCAGTTCCACGTGCAGTCTGGCGAGCTCCTTTTCGTACTGCTTGCGCTTGAGTCTCTTGGGCGGCGCTTTGGCGGGTTCCCTCTCCATCACATTGCCTCTTTTGGCAGCTGCCATAGATCCTCCTTTTTGGCGTTTTATTCGGAATCAGCTACAAGGTTGACTCCGACTGTTCTTTGAAGCGGGTTAAAGGCGGGCACGAACGTGATTTTGCCCACCCGCAAGGAAAGTCCGTTTCGGCGAGTGACACTGCTTCCTACGATGTAACCCAGCGTAGCGCCTGCGGCCAGGTCGCTCGCCCAATGCTTGTTGTCTCTCAACCTGGAAAAGGAGATGAACGTGGCCGTCGAGTAGCCGAAAATCCCTGCTGTCCTGCCGTAACTGCGGTGCACGACCGTGGCGATCATGAAAGAGGTTGCGGCGTGCCCGGACGGAAATGAGCGGTTGTCGCTGCCGTCCGGCCTCGTCCGCCCGACCGCGATCTTCAATCCCTGCACGATACTTTCATTAATGGCTGTGGCCTGGGCCAGGTTGTACGTGAACACGCGGAACCGCACGTTGTCCGAGTAGTGCCCGCCAATTAGCAGACCCGTAACTGTCGGCAGAACCACAGCCGGTCCCCCCACCACAGCCCCGATTTTTCCGAAAGTGCTGGACTCCCCCTTCATTCCGATACTGTCCTTCAGGTCATCGTCAAAGGGGGAGACGATCGCGGTGACTGAGCCGCCGATCACCAGGGGCAGAACGTTCTTCTTGTCGAACAATCCGAGGAAGTTCTTTCCCAGGTTCTGGGGAAATCGTTTGAGGCGCGTGTCCGGCGATGGGATCTCTATTGCCGGGGGCAGTAGCGGTATCGATCCGGCATTCTGGGCGACGACGCATCGAAC
>RPQK01000885.1 GCA_003819755.1 Acidobacteriota bacterium
AGCGGGGATGGGGTGGCCCACGGCGGCGAGGTTCGCCTGGATCTGCACCAGGCAGCCGATATTGCCGGCGGCCACCGCCTCAGCGCCCGTTGCCAATATGTTCTGCGCCTTGCGGTTCCCCAGATCACGGGCGATTTCCGGCTGCTCGAGATTGTAGGTGCCGGCCGAGCCGCAGCAAATCTCACTCTCAGGAACATCGACCAGCTCGAGATTGGGGATCGAGCTTAAAAGCCGGCGCGGCGCTTCCCGAACGCCCTGGGCATGAAGTAAATGACAGGCATCGTGGTAGGCCACTTTCCAAGGGCGAGGCAAGGCAGGCGGCGGATCGGCAAGCCCAAGCTCATCGAGGAACCTCGTGACATCGCGGGCTTTCGAAGCGAATTCCCGCGCCTGTTCCTCCTCGGGAAGTCCCTTGAAAATGAGCGGATACTCCTTCATCCCCGACCCGCACCCGGCCGCTGTCGTTATGACCGCATCGACGTCTTTAGGAAAAACCGCCAAGTTGTTTCGGGCGAGCGCGCGGGCCTGCTCGGCCGCCCCGGAATGCAGCGCGAGGGAACCGCAGCAGCCCTGGCCTTCCGGGATCACGACCTCGACTCCGTTTCGAGAGAGGACCAGCAGGCAGGCATCGTTGATCTCCGGCGCCAGCACTTCCTGGGCGCATCCGATCAGAAGCGCCACTCGTGCCCGGCGCTTCCCGGCGACAGGCTGGCCCCCCGGTAGTTTTCGCTTTGCCGGAAGTCGTTCCGGGAGGAGAGAGAGAAGCGGCGCCAGAGATCGAGGAAGCAGCCCCGACAGGCCTTTGAAGGCGATCCCGAGGCGGGCGGCAGCACGGAAACGACGCCGGTACGGCAAAATGTTTTCAATCAGCAAGCGGAGGAGGCGTTGAGGAACTGGTCGGCTCTGACGTACTCCAGGCAGCGCGCGAAACGGGGCGATCAGTTCTTCGTAGCGGACGCCGGATGGACAGGCCGTGACGCAGCCGAGGCAGCCCAGGCAACGGTCCAGGTAGGGAAGCGCCTCCTGAACGGGAATCTCCTCTTCGAGCACTCCCTTCATGAGGACAATTCGTCCTCGCGGGGAGTCCATTTCTTCACCGAGCACCATGTAAGTCGGGCAGGCGGGCAGGCAGAACCCACAGTGCACGCAGGTCTTCACCTGCTCGGCCATATTGTCGGCGTTTGGTCCGTGCTTCCGAGTGTCGATCTGGTGCAGCATGGTTGAATTACGTTGTGGGCCCTTCAGGCCCCAAATCGGCCTTTCGGATCAAGCACCGACTTCACCCGCCGGGCAAAGTCGCTCGCGCCCTGACTGCAGGGAACGCGTCGGGAAGTCCCGAAGTAGGGCATTCCGTCGACATCTGCCTCTTCTTTACGGGAAGTCAGCCAGCACACGTTTCCTGCCAGACTGTACCGCCGAGGACAATCCTCGGCCACCAGCCTTTCTTCGAGTTTTGGAATCCGGGTCACCGTTGTCGGAACCCTCCAGAGTGAAGCGCCCCTGGGCACCCACCGAAACTCACGTGCATCTTCCCAGGCCGCTTCTTGAACCTCCGAGCAGGCCCTTTTCAGGATTGAAACGAGCTTTTCAGCTCTTTGGCGGAGAGTCGACGAGCGCCCGCCCAGGCGCAGAAGCACCGTTTTGGGAGGAAGGAGGTCCAGCGCTTCGAATTCTACGGCGGTAGCGGATAGCTCGCGTATCAGGTCCAAAGAATCAGTCAAACCCGAGGTTTCGACCGACAGGCTCAAGTAGTTTTCCGGCCGGGGGAAAACCTTAAAGGTCAACTCAGCCAAGACGCCCAGAGTGCCGGCGCTACCGACAATCAGTTTCGGTAAATCAAAGCCGGCGGCGTTTTTTACGACCTTCCCGCCGCCGCGAATCAGCCGTCCCTGACCGTCGACGAACCGGACTCCGATCAGGAAATCACGAACGCCACCATAACGAAGACTTGCCGGTCCCCTCCCGGCGGCGGCCACGGTTCCCCCCAGTGTGGCGCCCGCCTCAGCGAGTACCGGATCGAACGGGAGGAACTGACCGTGCTCGGCGAGAAGCCGCTGCACCTCCGCGATTCGGGTGCCGGCCAGGGCCGTAATCGTGAATTCGCTCGGTTCGTATTCGATGATCCCGGAGAGGCGCGAAAAATCGAGAGTAGTAAAGCCGTCCCGCGACGCGGAGCGGGCGGGTTTGGTGCGCGCGCCGCGGAGGGTGACCGGGCCGTCTGCTTCCGCGATCAGATCCTGGAGGTGTTGGATGCTTTCCACGTCGATAGTGCCGGAGGCGAGACGCGGGCGGGACGCCCGCGGCCCCTGCGCCGGCGAGACGCCGTTCAAAACGCTCCCAGGGTAGAAGAGCATTTTTCCGCGGTTGGCGAGTTGGGCGGGGTCCATCGCCTGGCGCACCTCGTACATCACTTGCAGGTCAGCCGGCTGGAACATCTTGACCAGA
>RPQK01000886.1 GCA_003819755.1 Acidobacteriota bacterium
ACGGTCATCAAGAGGGTCAGGAGTTAGGAGGTTGCGTCGCTCAATCTTTTCTTATCCACGAACCAACACGCTTTTGTTCGTGTTGGTTCGTGGATAAGAAAGGAAAGAGCGACCCGCAACCTGCTTCCCTGCATTGAACCGGCCCGCTGGAGTAAAATTGACCAACATGATTTCGAGTTCGTATGAAACTGCCCTGGATGAACGCACGGTCCGGGGAGAGCTTTGGTCCACCATAGAGGGAGAGAGGCTCCTCTGTTACGCCTGTGCTCACCGCTGCAAGATTTCGGCAGGACGCCGGGGCATCTGTAAGGTCCGATATAACGAGGACGGGGAACTACGGGTTCCTCATGGCTATGTCGCCGCGCTGCAATGCGATCCTATTGAGAAAAAGCCGTTTTTTCACGTCACCCCCGGTGCTACCGCACTGACCTTCGGCATGCTGGGATGTGATTACCACTGTGGTTACTGCCAAAACTGGAACACGTCGCAGGCGTTGCGGGATACGCAAGCGCAGGGGAGCTTTTACGAGGTGACTTCCGATCAGCTGGTGAGCGCCGCCCTCGGGTATAAGGCCGGTGTTGTAACCAGTTCGTATAACGAGCCGCTGATCACCGCCGAATGGGCAGTCGAGATTTTTCGAAAAGCGAAGGAGCACGGGCTGCGGACGGCTTTCGTTTCAAATGGAAACGCGACTGAGGAAGCGCTGAGCTACCTGCAGCCCTGGCTCGATTGCTACAAAGTCGATTTGAAGTCGATGCAGGACAAGAATTACCGGCAGCTCGGAGGGCGGCTCTCCGTCGTCCTCGACACAATTCGGCGCCTGCATCAGCTCGGTATCTGGGTCGAGCTGGTGACGCTGGTTGTGCCCGGCTTTAATGATTCCGACGATGAGCTGAAGGAGGCGGCCGTGTTTATCGCCTCCGTGTCCTGCGACATTCCGTGGCACGTGACGGCATTCCATCCGGACTACAAGATGAAAGACCGGTCTTGGACCGGGGTTCGGCAGCTGTTGAAAGCGGTCGAAGCGGGGAAGGAGGCTGGGCTGAACTACGTCTATGCCGGCAACCTTCCCGGCGCTGTTGGCCAGTACGAAAGTACTTCTTGCCCGCAGTGCGGTACCTTGCTGGTTTCCCGGCAGGGCTATAGAATCGCAGAGAACCGCCTGGCCGGCCGCGGCTCCTGCCCCAAGTGCTCAAAGAGGATACCCGGCATCTGGAATTGACGGGTTCTCGGTTCGGGGTTTATCGGTTCTCGGTTAAGGGGCGTGAGTCCTCAAACCCCGAACCCAGAACTCCGAACCCCGAACCCATGAACCCGCAAATGGAAATCCAACTCAAGTACTACGCCGCCGCAATTCAGACCGACATGCCGAACCCGAAGAATCGGGCGGAGATGAAGAAGAACACGGCCCGGATTTGCAGGCTGATTGATCAGGCCGTGGTCGGCTATTCTCCGTTTCTGCCCGTTCGTCTGCTTGTTTTTCCCGAGTTCTCGCATGCCGCTCCGGTCTATGAAACGCTGAGTGAGCTGCGCGAGAAGCTCGCGGTGGAAATTCCGAACGAGCACACCGAAGCGGTCTTCGAGAAGGCCCGGCAGTACGGGGTGTACATACAAACGGGAAGCATGCTGGAGTCTGACACGAAGTACCCGAACGCCGTTTTCAACACGACCTGCCTGATTGGTCCCGCAGGCATTCTCTATCGGTATCGTAAGGTCTACCCCTGGATTCCCTGGGAGGTCCATACCAGCCCTCACGATATCGAAGGCTATGAAGAGGAGTTGTTTCCGGTCGCCGAGACACCAATCGGGCGTCTTGGTGCGGCCATCTGCTACGACTGGCTTTTCCCGGAGGCGCTCAGGCAGTTGACGGCGAACGGCGCGGAGGTGCTGTTGCGTGTGTCCGCGTACATGGATCCGTTTGGCGCCACTTCTCCCATGGACTGGTGGACAGTCGTGAATCGTTGCCGCGCCCTGGAGAATGTCGCCTACGTGGTGGCGGCGAATCAGGCGGCCTCGCTCAAGAATTATCCGCCCTTCTCCTGGCCCGGAGGGAGCATGCTGGTCGACTATGACGGGCGCATCATCGCCCAGGCGAGTCCCGGTCACGGTGAGAAGATCGTCGTGGGGCCAATTGACGTGGATCTGCTGAGGACGGAGCGATCAACCCGGCTGGCCCACCAGATGCTGGCTCACCTGCGGACCGAAGCGCACCCGGTGTACCGCTGCCCGGGCTACCCGGCTGGTGGTTTCGGCGGTCGCCGGGAATTCACCTACCAGGACAACCAGCAGCGGATCGAGACGGCCAAGAAGCAGAGGGGCTACCGGTAGGAAAGGACCTCAAAGACCTCAAAGACCTCAAAGACCCCAAGGACCCCTGGGACCGCCAAGGGTTGGCAGGTCCGTCAGCGGCGAGTAAGTGACACTTCAGCGGCGGTTG
>RPQK01000887.1 GCA_003819755.1 Acidobacteriota bacterium
CCTGCCTCATACAGGGTGACGTTGTTCTCCGTGAAGCTGAAGACCGCGGTTCCATTGACACTCTCCGGAGCAATCAGCTTGGCGTAGCCGACCCTCAGTGCGCCTTGTCCGCTGGTCTGGAAGGTCAACGATTCGCCGGTGAGCAGTACGGGCGACACCTGGTTGGCAGAACCCAGCCAATCGACGTTGATCAGCATCTCGTGTCCGCTCGAATCGTACACTTCGAGCTGGACCGGCGTTTCGGCGCCGGTATTGACCAGGACGACGGTTGTCTGGAATTTGCCTCCCGGGATCGAACCGTCCGCTACCTGTGGGAAATAAAGGGTTCGGGCGGAAACGAATTCCGAGTACTCCACGCTTCCGTTGTTCTTCGTCGACGTGTCGCCTTCGGTACTGGCTTCCACCTCGTTGGCACCCCAAATGCCGACTCTCCGGTCGACCCTCACATTGAGCTCAAGACGGGAACGCTCTCCCGCCTGCAGTGGAGTGTCACGCACGCAGGTGACCAGTCCGCCGCTTTCCGAACATGTCCAGCCGCCCCCGCCTCCGGAGAGAAAGCTGACGCCGGCCGGCAGGTAGTCGTGCACGGTTATCTGTTTGGTTGTCGGCCCCAAGCCGACATTGGCTACGGTAAAGGAATAGTAACCCCGGGCGCCGACCAGCAGATATTCCGGATACCCCTGGGTGATCTCGAGGTTCGGTCCGGCCGCGGGAGCGGCGTAAGCCACCCGGATCAGATTCTGCTTTGGATCACCGCCGCTCGGCAGCAACTGAACCTGAACTCCGTGTTGGACCGCGTCCTCGACCGGTTGGCCGGTACCAAATCGGAACCCGTTAACAACGATGTCCATGTCCGGTTGCACCACGCCTGCGTAGTTGGTGTGACGAACGCTGTACCTTCCCCTGGCAGGGATCACGGCGCTGTCATCTCCCCAGAAGCGGAAGTAACCGTCCGGCAGGGGATCGCCGGTGTAAACCCCGGCAAAGTGTTCCTTGCTATCGTCGAACAGTCCGACTGCCGTGCGCGGTGGAATGGTCCAGGGCCCCACCGCCACCGTCGTCCCACTCTTCATGACCTGGCTGATGTCCAGCTGGGGCGCCGCCTGGTGGGAAAGTGTCGCGTCGTAGCCCCCGATGCTCGCCGAGAGCTTGATATCGTCCGAAGGAGTGCTGCCGGACAGGATAAGCGGGTTCGGATTCATGTCCACGACCAGGAGCTGATGCTTCGGCCCGGGGCTCGGATCCTGCCACTTGTTATCGGCCATGGAGTACGAGAACGGATACAGGGTGTTGCGGTAGTAGAGAAGCGCGCCGGGGATATTGTAGGGGACGCGCTGCACCTGCCACCCTTCCGCGTCAAACTGCTTGGTCAACCGGTAGCTTTTCAGCGAGCCGTCATACTTGGTGTCTGATCGCCACTCCACCATGTAGTAGTTCGGGAACTCGTCGGCATAGGGGGCAACCAGCCAGCCTGGGGATGAGTTGGTCCAATTGGGGAAGGTACCACTTCCTTCGGCGGATTCGAATTCCTCGACCTGGGCACCGTCGAGCTTCAGATCATCGATCCACCAGCCCCAGTTGGTCACCGACTCGTCCGTTCGGTAGACGAAGCGGATCGTGACAGTCTTTCCGGCCCAAGAAGAGAGATCAAACCGTAGAGGAGTGTAACCCTCGCCAGTCAGGCCGTGCCCGTAGACATTGTTTTCAAACGGGTCGTCTTCCCGGAGGGCTCCATCAATATCATCCAGGGCTACCCAGCTGGTTCCGTCTTTGAGGAGCACGAAGCCGTAGTCCCAGTCTTCCTCGATATCCCAACCCGAAGAGAACGTCAGAATATTCGGCGCGCCAGACGGGAGGGTGAAGTTCCGGTCCAGGGTCAGCATCACTTCATTCCGGTCGGAGCCGGAATATGCCCCCTTCCCCGCCCCGGCGTAGTTCATGGTCCACAGCTGTACCGGCGGGAGATTGATCTTGATGCCCTTGTAGCTTCCCTGCGGGGTGTCCTCGAGCTGCCCGAGGAGAACATCGGCCGTCGGGTCGTTATGATCGCGCTCCACGATCGGCTCCTGCCAGTTGCAGAAGTCCACGTCGCAGAAGGCCATGTATCGCATCCAGAGCGACATCCCTACCGGGATAGCGCCCGAAAGCGGACCGTTGTGAGCACCTGAGCCCCAGGGGTCCCAAGCGGCCACCGAGTTGTCAGCGTCATTGGTGTAAAGGTCGGGAAGCCCAAAAAGGTTGTGCCCCAGCTCATGCACCAGGACTCCGAGACCCGCATTCTCAGGCTGCATCGTGTACGGCCCGACCACGATGTCGTCGTCGGTCGTTGAGGGATCGCCCTCGTAAACCTTGAAGCCGTTTCGCCAATTGTAGTAGGCGCGGAGATCGTGACTGTGGCTCCAAATGGC
>RPQK01000888.1 GCA_003819755.1 Acidobacteriota bacterium
CGCCCTGGATTTCGCCGGGGGAACCGTGGTTCACATCAGTTCGGGCGTCGCCGCGCTGGTGGCGGCCATGATGATCGGAAAAAGGAAGGGTTACGCCAGTGAACCGATGCCGCCTCATAATCTGCCGCTCACGGTGGCGGGAGCGGGGCTTCTGTGGTTTGGCTGGTTTGGTTTTAATGCGGGCAGTGCTCTGGGCGCCAATGGGCTGGCTTCGAACGCGTTCCTTGTCACTAACACGGCGGCCGGCGCGGCCGCTCTCGGATGGATGTTCACCGAATGGTGGAAAAGGGGCAAGCCCACGGTTCTCGGCGCCGCCTCCGGCGCGGTTGCAGGCCTGGTTGCGATCACTCCGGCCTCCGGCTTCGTGGGACCTCTGGCGGCAGTAGTGATTGGACTGATCGGCGGCTTTCTCTGCTTCTCAGCCTGTAACCTGAAAGCCAGGCTGGGGTACGATGACTCCCTGGACGTCGTTGGCGTCCACGGAGTCGGGGGGACCTGGGGCGCTATCGCCACCGGCGTCTTTGCGAGCAAGGCAGTCAATCCGGCCGGCGCTGACGGGCTCCTTTATGGGAACCCTGGCTTGGTAGGCATCCAGGTCATCGCCGTTCTCACCGCGATGTTGTTCTCCGCCGCTATGACGGTCTTGATCCTCAAGCTCGTGGACGGGCTGATCGGATTGCGGGTGACGGGTGATCATGAAATCACCGGACTCGATCTCTCGCAGCATTCCGAAAGCGCCTACACGTTCCACGGACAGGGGTAACCTCTCTGAAAACGATTTAGAGGATTGACAGGATTGGGTCTGAATCCTGTTAATCCTCTAAATCCTGCCTAAAAGCACTACGAACGGGCTGGCGAAACACAGAAGAGTTGCGTCCAAGCCGCTGGCGTGTCACCATTCCCGCGATTTGGCAATGGCATTCGCACCTGTCCCCCGACTGATATTACCCGCGATATCCTGCTGTCTGCTCGTAATGGCTCCTGACTCCAGCTGCCGGGCTTCGGACCTCGTTGAAGCCGCCCCATTGACCGATCAGATCGTCCTGCTTCGCTTTCATGACGGCTACATCGAGTATCACGGTTACGGTCAGAAGAGCGAGCAGGACACAACCTTCATTGACCCACTGGATCTCACTCGTGCGGCCAGCCGGGAAACCTATTCGATCTCGAGTGCCGACGACGCGGCTTACGCGTCATCGGTCCAGCCAACCCTCGTTGGCCGCAAGAGCAAGGCCAAGGACTTTTCGCGCAAATGCCAGTGGGATGGGTCGGCGTGTGTCAACGAGATCGTCTTTGAGCATCTGATCTATCTCGTCCTCCCCTCTCGGCTCCGCTCCGCGAACACTTACAGGGTTGGGATCGGTGGTCTCGCCCGTAATCTGGAAGCGGCCTCTATCCATTTCGACGAAAAATGGACTCGATCGGAAGCCATCCATGTCAACCAGGTTGGTTACCTGCCCGACTGCGACTCGAAGTTCGGCTACGTGTCCCACTGGATGGGAGACTTGGAAGGATTGTCGTTGGATGACCGCGCCGGAGCGCGATTTGAGATCCTTGAGGCGCCGAGCCGACAACCGGTCTACGCCGGCTCAATGAGCTTGCGCTACCGGAAGACGCAGCGGGAGACGGGCCAGTCAACCGATACACCGGGGGGCAATTTCACGAACGCCGATGTCTGGGAGTGCGATTTCTCGGCCTTCCGGAAACCGGGCGAGTATGTGCTGACCGTCCAGGGCATCGGGTGTTCTTTTCCGTTCGAGATCGGTTCCCAGGTGTACCGGGAAGCCTTCTACCTGACCGCCCGGGCTCTGTATCACCAGCGTGCCAGCCTCCCGCTTGAAGATCGGTATACGGACTGGCCCCGCCCCGCCGACCATTCCCCGACGGCCAACGGCACGTCGATACGCTATACACCCCTGAGGTTCATGGACCAGACGACAGAGAGCGGTATCAAAGAGGAGGTCTACAGCCATCTGGCAAACGGGAACCTGGAATCGTACGGCTGGTACCACGACGCTGGAGACTGGGATGGATACCCGTCCCATTCAGTTGTGCCGAAGAGCCTCATGACCATATGCGGGCTGGCCCCCGACCGTTTTCTGGATGGGGAGTTGAGCCTGCCGGAGAGCGGAAACGGGATACCGGACATCATCGACGAAGCCGCCTGGCTGGTCTACTACTATCGCCGCAACGTCGGCCCGACCGGCGGAGTTTTTGGCTCCCGGATTACCGGGGATCTGGCGGGAGGCGATAAAGATGGCGTCCCGTCGTGGGAAGACTCGCGCGAGTGGATCGCATTTGGAGAGGAACCACTGGCCTCTTTCGATTACGCCGGAATGGCCGCGCAACTTGCGTATTGCCTTAGGCAGGTGGACGCGCTA
>RPQK01000889.1 GCA_003819755.1 Acidobacteriota bacterium
CCGGAAAACGACGCAGAAGCAAGAACGCACCCCGGCAGGGGTGCGAGGAGCCCCTCCTCCCATTCCTGCCGGAGTGGGGGATTTTATTGCCTATTTTCCGGGGGTGTCGCCTGGAAAACGGCTCCACCCCCGGCTACTCTCCTCTCACGCCTCCGGCGTGAGGAAGGAGATGGACCGAGTCCAGGGGCAAGTCACGTCTCCCGTGACTTAAGTCAATGCGCGCCCCTCGGGCTTCCCCTATTCTGTCAGGCGACGAGAGGTCCAAAGAATGCAGTCGCCTCATGCCTTCACCGTACTGAAAGCACTTCGGGCCAGCCCGAAACCGCAGAAGAAGAAGCTCGTTCGCCGAACGGTTCCTGACTTCTCTCAGCGCTGGCGGGGATATTTCCAAATTGCCTTTCTCGCCATGAACCTGGTCCTCGGAGCGCAATTCTATCTGTTTGTCCGTTATTACGAGAGCGGAGGCAACTCCCTGCCGGTGTCCCGGCCACCGGGCGTGGAGGGTTGGCTGCCCATCGCGTCGCTCATGCAGTTGAAGCTTTTCCTTTCGACCCTCGAAATTCCGACGATTCATCCGGCCGGCCTTTTTCTGCTTCTGGCCTTCATGGCCATTTCCCTCATCTTCCGGAAAACGTTCTGCAGCTGGCTTTGCCCGGTCGGCACCGTATCAGAAGGCTTGTGGCTGTTGGGACGGCGAGTTTTCGGCAAAAACCTGGCTCTGCCGCGCTGGCTGGATATCCCTCTGCGTTCCTTGAAATATATCCTGCTGAGCCTTTTCCTTTACGCAGTTCTCAGCATGCCGGTTGCGGGGATCGAGGGTTTTCTTGAAAGCCCGTACGGATTGATAGCGGACGTGAAGTTGCTGAACTTTTTCCGCTTCCTCGGCGTCACGGGTGCAGTTGTGATGGCCGTCCTGGTTGCGCTGTCCGTGCTCATCAAGAACTTCTGGTGTCGCTATCTCTGCCCTTACGGCGCACTGATGGGCCTGCTCTCGAAATTCAGTCCATCGCGAATCGTGCGGTCGCCTGACGCCTGCATCGACTGCGGTAAATGCACAAGGGCGTGTCCTTCGCTGATAAAGGTCGACAAGCTGATTCAAGTCACGTCGACGGAATGTACCGGCTGCTACGAGTGTGTGGCCGTTTGTCCCGCGGAAGGGGCTTTGGACATGAGATTTGGGAAGTCCAGGATCCTGGGTGCGAAATGGGTTGCGATCGGTTTGGCGGCGATCTTTCTGGGCTTTGTGGGCACGGCCATGATGATCGGACACTGGGAGACGAGCATCGCTTCCGACATCTATTTCGAATTGATTCCGCACGCTGCGGAGTTCGGCCACCCCTAGGGAGAGAAGACAGCAGGGTCTTCTTATCCACCGATGACACGAGCGGCGGGCGGCTCGCGTCGCTGTTGGTGGATAAGAAGAGGCCCCAATTTCCCTGCTGTTTTAAGGCTCGATCTCGGGCGTGATTTCCCGCCAAGAAAGGGTCCGGAACGGAAGCAGACTCAACGCCAGCTTGATCTGGCTGCTGCTGTTGTAGATCCCCGCTTCATCGTTTCCGCCCCCGTGAACATCGATCGTCGCCGTGCCGAGCGTGTGGTCGGGCTTAATGTTGGCGATGAGAACACCACCGAGAATACTGGCTTTGCCCCGCACCCTCATGCTGCCATCGCCGACAACCAGCAGCATTCCGTTGTATTCGAAATTGCCCCCAAGCTCCAGCTCACCCTTAACGACCATGAGTCCGAAGCCGGTTCCACCGGTAACCTTCAAATCTCCCTCGGCAAGGATGACACGGGGATTTGCGGCCGACCCATAGTTCCCATTCTTAGGCTCTTTGCCGTCCGCAACCTTCTCATCCGCGACGCTGCCGACGTACTTGACGAAGCTCTCCAGAAATCCAGCATTGAGGATCTTCTTGGAGTCAGAGTCATTCTTTACCACGACCGTCCCATCGATTATCGACGGGATCTGATCTGGAATGCCGGTGAAGTTGTCTTTCTCGTTCTTCGAGACCTCCTTGATGATTTCGTCGACAGTGTCCTGTGAATTGTGGGGAGGATTATCGTAGACGACGTTCACAGCGGCGTGAGAGGGCAGCCCGTCGTCTTCGTGGTCTCCAATATCGCTGGTCTTGTTCCAGATTGAACTATGATCGTAACCATCTACCTTGAACTTGGCCCCGCCAAACGGTGATTCCACGTTGGCGGCCGGTATCGTCAGCGGCGATTCCAGCTCGAACGTTCCGTCCCGCACCAGCATGGCTTCAATCACGGCCACGGCGTTCTTCCGGTTGCTTCGGTAGCCGCTCGGATCAGCCTCGGTAGGCAGAGTGGGGTGAACACCAATTACGCGAAGGAGTAAGGTTCCGTCCTTGTCGGTC
>RPQK01000890.1 GCA_003819755.1 Acidobacteriota bacterium
CCCGGCCAGGGTCGTAAGCAGCTTCGGTTTCTTTTATCCACGAATTACACGAATTAACACGAATTTGATTCGTGTTAATTCGTGTATTCGTGGATAAAAGAAACCGAAGCTCCAACGGAGATAATGCAAACTTCAGGAAGCACGAAATCAAAACTCGCCCTCTTCGGCGGAACGCCGGTCCGTGGGCATGAGAAGCGTTGGCCGGAGTGGCCGCAATTCGATGAAACAGACAAGCAAGCGCTACTCGGCGTACTCGAGAGCCGGCGCTGGTGGGATGGCGAACGGGTCCAGATTTTCCAGAAGGAATTCGCCGCGCTTCAGGACGCCGGACATTGCGTCGTTTGCAACAGCGGGACGACCGCGCTGATCATCGCACTGCGGGCGCTTGGCGTCGGCCCGGGGGACGAGGTTATCGTGCCGCCCTACACGTTTGTCGCCACGGCGTCGGCGGTCGCCTGGATGGGAGCGGTGCCGGTCTTCGTCGACGTCGACGAGACTTGGAACCTGGACATCGATCTCGCTGAGGGCGCGGTTACCGAACGGACCAAAGCGATCATCCCCGTGCACTTCGGCGGCGCGCTTTGCGACATGGACCGGCTGAATGCGCTAAGCGAAAAGCACGGTGTGTGGATCGTAGAGGACGCGTGCCACGCCTGGGGCGCCAAGTGGAAAGGCAAGGGGGCCGGAGCCTTGGGCCGGTGCGGCACGTTTAGTTTCCAACAGTCAAAGAACATGACCGCCGGGGAAGGCGGAGCGATCGTCACGGATGACGAGGAGTTGGCCGTGCTGTGTCGATCGCTGGTCGATTGTGGGCGCGGCACGGACGGCATCTGGTACAACCACCCGCGTGTGGGAACCAACGCGCGGCTGTCCGAGTTCCAGGCAGCCCTGCTAAGCGCGCAACTGTTACGCCTGGAGGCGCAGAACGAAGTCCGACAGACGAACGCGGCGATCCTGAATCAGGGGTTAGGAAGAATCGAGGGGCTCGTGGCGCAGCCTCGAGATCCGCGCGAGACGAGACCGGTCTATCACCTGTACTGCCTGCGCGTCGACCCTGCACGATTCGGGTGTTCGCGGCAGAGGTTGATCGAGGCTGCAGATCGGGAGGGCTTACCGCTGTCGGCGGGCTACGCCCGACCGCTGAACCGCCAGGGAGCCTTCCTCGATGGGCCCAACCGTCAACGATATGAGGTATCCCTTTGCCCGGTTGCTGAGGACCTGTGCCAGACGAGCGCGCTATGGCTGACGCATCCAGTCCTTCTCGGGACGCCAGAAGACATGCGGGATATCGTGGAAATCTTTCAGAAGATCAAAGCTCATGCTTCGGAGCTGAATACCGGTGAGGGAGAGCGATGATGGTGAGATGTTTCACGAGATCGGCCTGCAGGTGAAGCGCGCCTCACAGTCGAAGACCACTTTTGTCACCGGGGACACGAACGGGAGCGTGGGATACATGCCGACCCAGGCCGCGTTCGCCGAAGGCGGCTATGAGCCGGACGCCTCCACCTTCGAGGCCCTCAGGACGGTCGACGCGGTGCTACTTCCCTTGGCCCGACTGACGGACCGTCCGGCGGTCCAGGCGATGCTCCCACGGCGGTGCCTGCGCATCCCCGCTTCCTGGCGGGATCGGGTTGGAGTTTCTATCCTTGACCCTCCCCTCGCCCCTCACTATTCTTGGTCCGTTGGAGTCAACGGCGGCCACGGCTTTTCAGGAGACCCGGGCCTCGGAGGTGGAACGTAAAGCAACATGAAGAACGATTTCCTGCTTCTCGCTCTCTGTGTGTTTCTCGTGCCGTGGTTCGTCGGCTCAAGCCCGGCGTCGCCGCGCGAGCGCATATCCTTCAATGCGGACTGGCGTTTCCTGAAGGTCGAAACTGAGGCGACGCCGAATCTGGCGCCAGCCGAGCCGGGGTTCAATGACTCTCAATGGCGCAAACTGAATCTGCCGCACGACTGGGCAATCGAGGGGCCATTCAAGACTGACGTGCCGAACTCGATCGGCATGCTTCCATCGGCAGGCGTTGGCTGGTATCGCAAGCGGTTTGACGTGCCGGCCTCCGACCGCGGCCGGCGCGTGTTTCTGGAGATGGACGGCGCCATGTCCCACGCGCAGGTCTGGCTCAACGGGCACCTGCTCGGGGAATGGCCCTACGGGTACACGTCGCTGCG
>RPQK01000891.1 GCA_003819755.1 Acidobacteriota bacterium
GACAAGTAGCTCAGTCTTGCCGTTAGCCAAAACAGCCCCCCCAGTGTTACCTTTGTAGTAGGCGACCGAGTCCCCACCCGGCGCAAAGACCGGGTTATTTCCGCCCGATGCAATTCTTCTGCTGACGCCGCCTAATGCCGGGATGGTGTAGATGCCGCCTCCGTCGCGCGTGGAACGGAAGACGATTTTGGTTCCGTCCGGCGAAAAGGAGGGCTCGCGGTTCTCGGCGCCATCCCTGGTCAATCGCAAGGCTTCACCGCCCCCGATCTGCTGGACCCAGATATCCATACCGCCCGCCCCGGCCCGGTCGGAGGCGTAAGCCAGCAACCTGCCGTCCGGAGACAGCGCGGGGTCGGTGGTGAACCCGCCATGGTAGGTGAGCCGGGTCAGCATGGCTTCAGGCTCGGCAGGCACAGGTTGCGACGGCCACGAGAGCCAAACGGCTGCGGCGGCGAGGAAAAGAACAGCCGGCGCCACCCAGATCCAGAGCCGGCTAGGTTTGGGTCTCACAGCGGCGGGTGCAGTTAAGGCCCCCGAATCCAACTCTTCTTTGAGCGACTCGAGTTGGAGCTTTACGTCGGCCATGCTCTGCAGGCGACGATTCGGATCTTTCTTGAGGCACAGCTCGACAATTCTCTCCAAATCACGCGGCACGTCCGGGTCGAGAGAGCGAACCGAAGGAGGCTCGTGGTTGAGCAGCATCGAAAGTGTCGAGCCGGTGCTGTGGCCTGCAAAAGCACGCTTCCCGGTGGCCATCTCGTAGAGCAGGCCGCCGAAGGAAAAAACGTCCGTTCGAGCGTCGACCGGCTTGCCCTCAGCTTGTTCCGGAGACATGTACGCGGCCGTGCCGACCACTATCCCTGTCGCGGTCTTCGGCGGTTGCGCCTCGGAGACCGCGCTCCCGTCCTCGTTCACAACTTCGACGAGCTTCGCCAGCCCGAAGTCGAGCAACTTGACACGTCCGGCCCCCGTCAGCATCACGTTGCCCGGCTTGAGATCGCGGTGGACGATGCCGTGCGCGTGCGCGGCAGCCAGCGCATCCGCAATCTGAACGGCGATGCCGAGTAGCTCTCTCAGAGGCAGCTTCTTCCGTGCGACGAGGTGGGCCAAAGTCTTGCCCTCGACCCACTCCATGGCGATGAAGTAAACGCCGTCGGCGGACTCGATATCGTGGACCGTGACTATGTTCGGGTGATTGAGGGCGGAGGCGGCCTTAGCCTCCCGGACGAAGCGCCACTGGCGCTGCGGATCGGCGACTTTCTCCGGCGGCAACACCTTCAGCGCAACAAACCGGTCGAGGTGGGTGTCGCGGGCTTTGTAGACAACACCCATGCCGCCCTCGCCCAGTTTTTCCAGGATCCGATAGTGCGAGAGGGCTCGGCCGGTGAGGTTCGGTTGCGGCGGGCTTTGGGTCTGCTCCTGGGCAAGCGCCCTGGCGGCGACGTCCAGTGCCGGCGAGTCAAAAAGCCCTTGCGAGTGCCCCTCCTGTGCGAGGAGCGAGTCGACTTCGTTTCGCAGGGACTTGTCGCCGGCACAGGCTTTCTCCAGATAGGCCTCCCGGCGGACCGGTTCAAGCTCGAGAGCCGACTGAAGAATCTGTTCGATTTGACGCCAGCGCTCCGCGTCCATAGCGCTCCTCTGGGATGTGGGCTTCAGGTGCTCGGAAAAACCGTGATCGGTCTGGATTATACAACGCCATTCCCCAAGCGACACAGCGTATCGCGGCATACATACTCCCAGCTTTTCCGGCAGGGAATCTCCAGATAGTTTGCTGATTAGCTTTCTGTTCCATTTCTGTTCCTTTAAGGTCGTTACTCGTTGCTGGTCATATGGAGGCAGTGCAGGCGAGCGCGCCAATACTCGCCAAGGGCTGCGTGGTGACGGTCGATGATCAGTGATCAGACAGTCAAGGTCCGAGAACTGCCCATTGGATAGAGATCGGACCTCAAGCGCTTCTGTTCCATTTCTGTTCCGTTAAGAAATCGATTTTGGGGGTTGCTTGGTAACTGGGTGTTCTGTATAGACACCGATCAACGCCGTAGACGCTATATTCTTTATTTTCAATCGACAGCCAGTTTCCCAAGCTGGACGTCGCGGGTTCGATCCCCGTCTCCCGCTC
>RPQK01000892.1 GCA_003819755.1 Acidobacteriota bacterium
AGGAGACGCGACGTGAAGGATCGCTGGAGACGTGGGCGTTCCAGCACCAGAACCGGTCGCCGGCGAGCGCTGGTCCCCCGCGTAACAACCTGGTCACCACTGCTTTTTCTGCCCGGTTGATCTCCACGGACGCGTGCCATTTGTTTTTGAATGTCGCCTGGCTGTTAAAGCCGGTCATTCCATCGGTCTTAAGCCCGCCGGAATCCCAGATATCGATACGCTGCAGCGATAGGCTGAAGGAGCGGAACACGCTCTTCGGCTCGGACTCGTGGTAACCGGCCTCGGCGGAGTTGGTGAGCAAGTCCGACTGACGAAGGTAGCCGAGGTCGTTAAGCTCAAGCCCCGGGGAGCTCCACCCGAAGCTGTCGGAGAAACGCCAGCGGCTCTTCTCGGTTCTGCCGAAGTGGAGGCGGCCGCCGTGGCCGGACAACGACGTGGCGGACTGGTCGACTCCCAAGTGGGTGGCATCCGGCCTCTGGAAGTAGTGAACGCCGTTCGTCTGCAGGTTTTGGATGGCCTCCCGTGACCCGCTCACCTGGCTGAAGATCGCTTTGCTGGAGAGCACGTAAGTGCGGTCGCCGAAGTACCTGTCGAAGCTCACTCCGCCGGTGACTGCGTCGGAAGGCAAGAAATCGAGCTCGGAATCGGAAATCCATCGATGGGTAGACGTCAGCATGCCGCCCAGGCTCGTGTTGCCCTTGTCCCAGTCTTTTTGAACCCGCGAGAGGAAGTAGTTGGTGTAAGGTTCGACGTTGGCCTCGCGTTCGCGATTCTCAAAGGTCAGGTCGGCCGTTTCGCGGGAAGTCATGCTCTGCAGGATTCCGATCGAGAGGCCGCCATCAGTCTTGCCCGTGATCTTGACCGCATCCAGAATGGAGGTCATTTCCGGGAATCTCATGAACTCGCGGTCACGCAGCGGGGGAGAGTAAGTTGGGGCGCGACCGATCCTGCGGGAGTAGAAGAGCTTGTCGCCCCCGCTTCCCCAGCCTTCGTTCAAGTCGAACTGCATGATGTTCTTCCCCTCCAGGAAGAACGGTCGTTTCTCGGTATAGAACGTCTCGTACGTGGTCAGGTTCATAACCGACGGGTCCGCCTCAACTTGGCCAAAGTCGGGGTTTACGGTCGCGTCCAGCGTGAAGTTCGACGTGAGACCGACCTTGGCGTCGAGGCCGACGGACACCGAGTCGTCAAGGCCGGCCCGGTACGGATTACCCGGCTCCCGGGGATTTGACGTCACTTTTCCCACGACATGGGGCAGAAGCTCGATGTGACGGAAACGTTTGAGGCCGCGGATGCCGTGCAACTCGCCCAGGTTGTACATCCGGCCCGTGCTTTGTCTCGGGATAAGCTGCCACTGGTCCTCTTCCTGATTCCGGTCGATCCACCGCCAGGCGTGAAGGCCCCACACTTGCTCGTCCTGTGCACTGAAGCGCAACTGGTTCAACGGAATCTGGAATTCGGCCGTCCAGCAATTCTCCTCGAGCGCAGTCTTGCCGTACCAGACGGCATCCCAGGTGGTGTCCCAGCCGTCGTTCCTCAGGACGAGGTCGGTTTTCCCTCCGCCCGCCGAAAGGTCGAATTCGAACCCGGTTTGCTTGTCGTTGTAGCTGTCAAAGCAGACGCCCACGATGTCGCCCGAATCCTCGACCTTGTCACGATGCGCGCCATAGCGGTGGATCAGAGCCGGGTTGTCGTAGGCTCGGATGGCCACGTAGAGATTTCTTTCGTCATACAGGATCTTCATCTCGGTCGGCTGGGATGGCTTCGCCCCCTCGGTCGGCATCTGCTGTTTATAGTCTGCGGCCCATTCGCCTTCCTGCCATGCGGCGTCGCTCAAGCGGCCGTCGATCACCGGCGGCGGCGCTGTGAGTCTGACGGTGGTGTAGACCCGCGGCGGATAGATACGTCCGTGCGGATTGGATGGCTTTGAATCTGCGTTCTTCTCCTGGCCCTGGTCGTATCCCCAGGCGGATAGCACTACGCACACGGCCAGAATGACGGGAATAGTGGTCCTGCGAAACATTGCTCCCCCGGGCACACAAAAAAGCCGCCGGGGACGAATTCAGGCGGGAACGGCTATTCTCACCCAGGAGGGACATCAGGCGCAACCGGGTATATC
>RPQK01000893.1 GCA_003819755.1 Acidobacteriota bacterium
CCATCAGGCCCGGCAGGACGGTCTTGCGCTTCAAGTCGATCACGCGCGTACCCGCACCGGAAAGCCTCTTCATGTCTGCCGTGGTCCCCACGGCCACGATACGATCTCCGCGAATAGCCATCGCCTCCGCAATGGAGAAGGACCGGTCAACGGTGACGATTTTTCCGGAATGAAGTACCAGGTCCGGCGAGCGCTCCTGGCCGAGCCCAATCGCTGGGAACCAGGAGACGAAGAGGATGACTGCGGCGAGTCGAGAAATCATAGAAGAGAGCCCTCCAGGCGCGAGAATATATCTGCGGCGACGCCGGGTGCAAGGACCCCAAGGACCACCCCAAGGACCCCTGGGACAACAGCGAGTCACCCGGGGTCCTTGAGGTCCTTGTGGGTGGAACGGTAAAGTCCGTGTAAGGAGCAAGGCCACGGTCACATAAGCGCCAACTTGAACCGATCTGGCAAAAAAACCGCCGGCTGATTATCATTCGGAGCTGTTTCGAGAGAATAAGGCTATGTTTCCAAGAATCCGACTCGCCCACCTCGTTTGTCTCTTACTGCCGCTTCTGGACGGCTCAATGCCCCTGGCTGCCGGCCGAGGCACATATTTTCTAACGGTTTCCGGGGAGAACCTGCTGCTCAACGGATCGATCGTCAAGTTGAAGGGACTTCGATGCTCCAACTCTCTGGTTTCCGATGACGAAACGGCCGAACTGATCGGGAACCTGGATGTTTTTAAATCGTACGGGGTCAATACGGTCACCGTGTACGTAATGGGCTCGCGCTTTGGCGACATTAAGGGATATCAACCCGACGGCTCATTGAACGCGGTGATAACGGCTCGCCTCGCCCGAATCATTGAGGCGACCGAATCGCGCGGCATGATCGTCCTCGTGGGATGCCTGTACTGGAGTAATTCCCGGGCGAAAGAGGAGCTGGGCCATTGGAAGCAGGCGGAGGCCAGCCAGGCCATATACAACACCGTGCGCTGGTTAAAAGAGAATCGGTACACGAATGTTTTGGTGGATCCGGACAACGAAGGAATGGCCTGTCGCGAGAAGGGATGGCGGATCGTGGAGCTGATAGAAGCAGGCCATTCAGCCAATCCCGCCTGCCTGCTGGCGAACAACGTCAAGGGAAAGCCGCCGGAGAAGGCGGACTTGAACATTCACTACGGTGAGAAGACTCCGGGAAAACCTTACGCGGAAACCGAGGGAACACCGGAGAACGTTCCGTATTGGGGGGAATACAGCAAACGAGACGGGCTGTATGACTACCTGAACATCGGCGTTTACACGGCCGAGATGAAGGAGAACCAGAAGGAGATCACGCGGAAGACGCTCGAGCGTTACCAAGGATATGTTCTCGCCTCGACTTGGCTGCAGGCCCCGCCCCCCTCCGGCCCGAACATGGTCCCCGGAGGCGACGGATCACCCGGCAACCCGGGCGTAAGGTGGTGGCTCGAATATCTGCGGGATTCCCTCGGTGGGCCCTGGGTGCCGCCGGCGCCGAGGAAATAGGTTGTCTTACAGAGCGAAGCGACGGTGTTATCCTATTGCCGTCTCGGAGCGGCAAACCCATGAGCGAACCAATTCTCAGTCTAAGCGGCGTATCGAAGACCTATCGAGGCAACTCCCGGCCCGCTGTCGACAGCCTGAACCTTGCCGTGCCCCCGGGAGAGATTTTCGGCTTTCTTGGTCCTAATGGCGCCGGCAAGACGACCACGATCAAACTGATTGTCGGTCTGCTGCATGCCGATTCCGGTCGAATTACGGTGAGCGGCGCGGATGTGGCAACTGACCCGTTGGCCGTCAAGAAGCGTATTGGTTTTGTTCCCGACAACCCGGACTTGTACGAAAGACTTACTGGCCTGGAGTACCTGAATCTCCTCGGCGATGTCTTCGAGGTGCCGGGCGCGGTGCGAAAAGAGAAGATTCGGAGCCTGCTCAGAGTCTTCGAGCTTGAAGCGGCGGTCGCCGACGTCATTCAGAGTTATTCGCACGGCATGCGCCAGAAGCTGGTGCTGATCGGAGCGCTGTTTCACGATCCCGCGCTCTTCATCCTCGACGAGCCGATGGTGGGGCTGGATCCGCGATCGGCCCACCTGTTTAAGCAGATCATGCGCGA
>RPQK01000894.1 GCA_003819755.1 Acidobacteriota bacterium
CCCCCAGTCCGGCAGGAGTGGGAGGAGGGACTCCTCGCACCCCTGCCGGGGTGCGTTCTTGCTTCTGGGTCGTTCACTCGCCCGGACATCGGTCCTTGCCCTCTCCCGGGAGAGTTCGTACGTCTCCGCCGGCAGTCCAGGTTTCGGGATTCGAGAGCTTGAACTGGCTACTGGAAGCATTCGAGAGGTGCTGACCGAATCCAATTTGACCTTCTCGTCACTTTGTTATTCTCCCGTTGACCGCCTGCTCGCGTGGGGCAGACCAGACGGAACGGTTGACCTTCTTGCCCTCTCAGGCGGAGCGGAGAGGCGGCGCTTATGCCAGGCAGGGCTTCCCGCCGTGAAGTGCCTGGCCTTTTCGGCTGATGGCGCCCAGCTCGCGACCGGAAGGGAGGACGGCGGAATTGAAATACGGGACGTGAAGACCGGGAAGATCATACAGGAGTGGGCGGCTCACAAAGGATCGGTGACAGCGCTCTTGTTCTCCAGCCAGGGATTGCTGGCGAGCGGCGGCGAAGATCGCACCCTGAAGCTCTGGCGCAGCGGAAGGAGGGAGGCGTCGCTCAAAGGGCACGAATCGTCCATCCATGCGTTGGCTTTTTCATCCGATGGTCAATTCGTCGCTGCCGCCACCGGCAACCTCTCGACGTGTGTCTGGTCCCTCGCTAAGGAAAAGCTCTTGACCGTCCTCAGGCCTCCAGTCCACCATTAAGCCCCTTGGGCTAAACCGAAAGAAACACCGGTCATAAGCTGTGAAAGTGCTCCTCATCTCTGCAAACACTGAAGTCATTAACATGCCCGTCATTCCTTCGGGAGTCCTCTTGGTCGCCTCTGCCGCGAAGGCGGCGGGCCACCAGGTCGAGATGCTGGACTTGCGCACGGAAGCAGAGCCGCTCGCGGCTGTTAGCGGGGCGATCAAGAGCGCGGGTCCGGAGGTCATAGGGGTCTCGGTGCGCAATATTGATGACCAGAACATGCGGAACCCCAGGTTTCTATTGCCGGCGGTAAAGGACCTGATTGCGGAGTGCCGGCGCCTCTCCGAGGCACCTGTCGTACTCGGCGGAGCGGGCTACAGCATCTTTCCCCGCAGCGCTCTTGCTTTCCTCGGCGGAGATCTAGGCATTCAGGGAGATGGCGAGACGGCGTTTCCGGCCGTCCTCGGGCGGCTCGAACGACGAGAGGATCTGTCGAGCCTGCCGGGTGTCTTCCTCCCTGGAGTTTCGGCGCCGACAGCCCGATCCTTCCCGGTTACGGGGGAGTTGAACGCACTGCCCGAGACTGACTTGCTGCCGCAGGGATCCAGCCAATCAGATCTCTGGATGCCGCTCCAGACGAGACGCGGCTGTCCGTACCGTTGCAGTTATTGTTCCACGCCCGCAATTGAGGGAACCAGGGTGCGCGTGCGGCCGCAGGAGGGTGTTGTCCGGGCGATCGAGCAGTACGTCGCCGCCGGTTTTCGGCGTTTCTATTTCACCGACAACACGTTCAATCTGCCCGAGGGTTACGCGCTCGGGCTGTGCCGCTTGCTTGGGGAGCGTCGCCTCGGTATATCCTGGCGGTCGATCCTGTATCCCGGTCGAATCAGCGAGGACTTAATCCGGGCGATGGCGGAGGCAGGGTGTGCAGAGGTGAGTCTGGGATTCGAGAGCGGAAACCAGGGAGTGCTGCGTGCTTTAGGGAAACACTTTAGCCCGGCGGATGTGCGCTTCACGTCCCGGCTCCTGGCCGAGCACGGGATTCACCGCACGGGTTTCCTCCTGCTCGGCGGGCCAGGCGAGACGATAAACTCGGCCGAGGAGAGCCTGGCCTTCGCAGATTCGCTCGGCTTGGAGGCGGTCAAAGTGAGCCTCGGCCTTCGTATTTACCCGGGGACGCGGTTGGGTCGGACGGCAGTACGCGAGGGCCTGATCGACGAGGCCGACGACCTGCTCTTGCCCCGTTTCTACATGTCGCCCAATCTCGAGCGGCTGCCCGACATCCTCGGCACCTGGCTCGCCACCCGGCCGCACTGGATGGCCTGACTGGCGAGGGGGAATGCCCCTTTGCGCGTTCTTGCTTCTGCGTCGTTTTCCGGGGGTGTCGCCTGAAAAACGGCTCCACCCCGGCTAC
>RPQK01000895.1 GCA_003819755.1 Acidobacteriota bacterium
ATCCTGCTGCTGTTCCGAATTTCTTCGACCCCCAAGAGGGGCATAAGCGCTCAAATAAGAGCCGAGAGTGGGGGCGTCCCCTGGGAGCGCAGGCGGGACGCCTGCGCTCCCAGGGGACGCCCCCACTCTCGCTTCTTATTTGAGCGCTCATGCCCCCTTGGGGTCGAAAAACACGTAAAGGAGCCTCCCGACCAGCGACCACCGCGTCACCGCAAGAATTCGACTGCCGTCGGAATCGTTCCCCTGGGGACGAGCACGACCGTCTCGCCCGGCGTTGTGCCGAAGGCGAGATTCTCGCCTGACAGATCTTCCGTCTGCCGGCCGTTGCGCCAAAGCGTGATCTCCGCGGTGCCCCACGGGTTCTGGAGCCGGCACGTCCCGCCACCCTTCGAGTGGATTTCAACAAGCGGGATCTTCCCATCCTGCTGTACGGAGCTGACCAGGAAGGCGCCGGGCGCCAGCAGGGAGAATGCCGCGTCCCAAGTTTTGGGCCAGCCATTAAAGATGCTGATTGTCCCCTCGGTTGATGTGACCATCGTGGAGTTGATCCCCGAGCTTAGTCCGCCAATGTGCTCGGCATCGATCGCGCCGGGGCCTTCGCGCAGCCGCATCCGGTTTCGAAAGATCTGGGCTCCGCCGATGCCTTTGTCGTCGATGAAGCTTCCAAGCGTATTAAAACCGAGGAAACGGGACTTCAACTCCGGCTCCGGCCCGACCGGGTCAATTGCGCCGGGACCGCCGTAAACAAAGGCGCCGAAAGGGCGCGGACCACGCGCAGCCTGTTGTTGCGCGGGCCGGGGCGGTCCGGTGGAGCTATCAATCCTCGGCCGGTTCGCGTCGAAAGTGCCTCGGCGTCCGCTTCCCGCGGCAGGGCTGGCCAGGTTGTCCGCGATGTCCTTCCAGACCGGACGCAACTCCGCGTCGACCCCGAGCGTCTCCGACACCTGGATTGCGAGCGGGAAAATCATGCTCATGGCGCCGATCTCATTGCGAGTGTCTGAGGAATCCCAGTCACTCTCGCCGTTGTTCACGTGATGGATGTGGTATTTTCCGTCCGCTTCTTTTTTCAGATTCGGAAAGTTGCGGTAAAACTCCGCGGACCCTTTGATCATCGGATAGGCCCGGTCGCGCAACCAGTTCATGTCATTCGTGAACTCATATCGACGATAAAACTGCTGGGCAACCCGCGCGCCGGAGGCCAGGATGTGGGTGCAGTGGCCGAAGATTCCCTGTCCCTTGGTGGGCACAACGAAGTGGCCGTCGACCCACTTCCCATCGTTCAGGAAATTCCACCGGCTCGCGTGCCGGGTCCTGGTCTCCACATAGGACTGGAACCGGGCCGAGCGCTCCTCGAATGGCTTCTTCATAAGATACAGATCCTGGATCTCGGCGGCGACATCCTCCGGCAGCCGCTCAGGGCCATTGAACCAGCAGATTTCGGGAATCCAGATCCCCTTTGAACCCCACTGCTGTTCCGCGGCCGTCGCGCAAGCCTCCCGCATGTTGAAATACAACGAGAAGAACGGATCCAGCAGTTCCGGCCGGTTGGTGGGCATCAGATTGCTGTAGTAGGCGTTGGTGTTGGCCCACCAGTATTGCGAGCCCCAGCGGCGCATGTCGCCGTTCGTATACCAGAGCATCCCGCCAAATCGGGGCGGATAGTCGCCGCGCGAGGTGGAACCCATCAGGTACTGAAAATAAGAGTAGTTGCCCTCGACGAGCTCCGCCTGACCCGACTGGCTTTTCATCGCGACGAAGCTCCTGGTCCAGAAATCGTGCCACCAGGCCGAGGTATCCGACCGCAGCCCGGCGAAGCCCTTCGGGACCGCCGCGTCGATGTTCTGGAGCGCAAGGGAGGCCGTATCTTTCGCCGGATCGAAGCTCGCGGCACTCGCGATCAGGATCGTGAATTTCCCTTTGCCGGGTGCGGCGGAGAGCTGTACGGTCGACTCGTTCAGGTAGCGGGCCTTGGAGGCGCGGTCCAGGATACCGATGGCCACGGCCGAAGAGTCATAGAAGTCGTTCTCCCGGAACTTCTGGGTCAAGGTGATCCGCCCGTCACGAATATCGAGGATGGAGAGGGCGCTGTGCGCGCCGGTCAG
>RPQK01000896.1 GCA_003819755.1 Acidobacteriota bacterium
CTGAAAAGTCTGCTGCGCGACGACGGGCTGCTGCAAGGCTTCCTGGTATTTGTCTTTGCCGACCTTAACGTTCAGGGTGTTCCAGGCTTCGGCCTTCATTTCGCCGTCCTCGTTGATAATGAAATAGTTTACGGCGAGATACCCGGCCATCATCTCGTCCTTTGGCTCAAAAAAGGAGTCTCTGACCTTGATTTTGACTTTGACCGCCACCTCGATCCGGCCGTCCCCGATCCTCTTCTTGTCGATGTCCGCATCTAACGGGATATCGTGAACACGTTCTGGATACTGCGCCGCCGCCGCAGTGCGGAGATAGGTCATGAACCGGATTCGATCGTACGCTTGGACAGTGGGACGGGCGTAATAACCTCGGCGCGCGAAGACCCGGAGACCGCGCTGACGAACGCTGACCTGAATATGACGGAATCGGCCGTCAAAATTCGTATTCGCCGGGCGGTACGCCAACATGTAGACCAATCGTGTCGCCTCGCCGATTGACCGGAACGCCTCCCCGATATCGGTGCGGGTAAAAGCCTGCCCCCCGGTCAAATTCGCGATATTGTGGAGAGAGCTGAGCGCGAATGACATGGTGTTGCTGGCGAGGCCGCCGTCCCCCAGATCATAGGCCGGACGCGCGGCAATCGGAGCAATGACGCCGCCAGTCACGTCCCGTATGTCGATACCTCCTGTCTGCACCACGTGAATCCGCACCCGCGCATCGCTCGCCGCGCTCGCGATGCTCTCGTCATCCTCAAGGTGCGGGAGAAAAAGGCCCTGCCCGGTCAAGAAGAGCAGATGTTTCTCTCCTTCGACGAAGCGGAGATATTCGATCGCCGAGAAAATGTTTTCCAGATCCTGAGAGCTGCTCCCGCGAAGGCCCATGTATTCTTCAAACGGCAGGTCGGTTAAGTGGCTCAAGCTGAGGATGTCGAACGGAGTGACTCCGCCGCCAAAGCGTTTTGAGCCGGGCACTTCCATGTTCTGCCGCTCCAGGGTTTCGAGGCCCGCCCTGTCACGTGCCCCGATTCGTCGGTTGATTTCGACCTGCTGATTGGTCGCGAATGCCTCCCGGTCGCCCTCCGACTGTCCTTCCAACTCCGCGAGATTCGCCGTAAGCCGCTCGTTTGAGACAAGACCTTCGACTGCAAAAATATTGTTGATCCGCGCCTGCGTTTTGGCGGGCGGCCGACGGACACCGTAAATGGCCGCCAATCCACGGGTGGTGTTCTCGAGCGTCGTTTCGATGTACGGGTTTTCCTTCGAAAAGCGCTCCAACAGAGCGACGATAAGCTGATGGTTTGTGGTGAAAGCTGTCGCCCGGCCATACGCCACAACCGCAACCTGATCCTCGGGCGCCAGCTGGTCGCTGACGAACCTGATCAACTGCTTCATGGTGTCGAAATTCTGGCTGTGGCGCCCTCTTCCCAGGACGATCAGGAAGTTTCTGAATGTGGGCAGCGAAACTCCGGTCGAAGCCGGGTCCGTGACCGAACCCACCTGGACCGGAGCCTGGCGGCCAGGCCCTAATTCACTGACCGAAAAGTGAGTGATTTGCTGGGGGACCTGATTCTCGAGGACTAGAAAGTCTTCTTGAGAAAGCCCGGTTACCGGCTTCCCTTCGGTATCCGTAACGATGACATCAAGGGGCACGGCCGTCACGTCGACCCGAATAGTTCCGGGAAGCCGCCGTTGTGGAAAAGAAGGTTGAAGAACTTGCGCGAAGAAGATGACAGCGAGAACGCCGAAAAAACAGCGCCTCGTGAACATATATCCCTCCTTAGGCTTCCCGCCCCGGGATACTCCGCTTTGCCTCACCTCATGAGATGCGGGTGGGTACGATATCGTTCAGCGCAGGATGAAGGGGCGTCAAAGGGGCAAAGGATCAAAGGGGCAGAGGATCAAAGGGGCAGAGGATCAAAGGGGCAAAGGGGCAGAGGGGCAGAGGGGCAGAGGGAACGCAGCCCAGTAGCAGTTAATTCCCTGCTTTCCCTTCTCCCCTTCTCCCCTTTGATCCTTCGCCCCTTTGATC
>RPQK01000897.1 GCA_003819755.1 Acidobacteriota bacterium
ATGGCATCCCGGCAGCGTCCATTATCACCGATGTCTTCCATGCCACCGGCAGGGCGATGGCTGAGGCCTGGGGTGTGCCGAATTATAAGTACCTGGCCATGCCTCACCCCATCGCCAATCTTACCGAGGACCAGCTCGATCAGCGCGCTCGCGAGATCGTGCCGCAAATCGTCGATATCTTGCTCGGTAAACACCTCCCCAACTAGCGGTTTAGGTGCCTGCAGTGAGGCCGAGAGGGTTTCCCTCTCGGCCTCACCCCAAAGGACCCTTCCTGCCGCTGTGCGTCCCCAACTGCTTGTCATCTCCACGTCTTCCTATCGTGCGGCCGCTGCTGTCGTAGCATTTCGCGCCTTAAGTGAGCCAAGAGGCAGAGTGCCTCGCCCCCTTCAGACTTCATCGGCTCCGGGGCGCGCCGCTGCTGCAGCACTTCAACGGTGGGAGGGAGCCCATGGCTGTCTCCCGGGTCCTCAGTAGCGGAGGGCCTGCGAGCGACGAGGCGGATGCCTCCCCCACCAGGATGCCGTTTCTGGTGAGGCGCGAGGTCGCCCCCCTATTGGCAGCCCTGATCTCTGTGCCAATGCCTGAGGGACGCTATTCGGCCCCGGCATTGACGCCCCAACAGCGGCGGCAGCAGACGCTGGATTCCTGGTGGCTTGGCTGGTCGAGAAAGCAGACCGCCGCCCGGTATTCGGGGTGTCTGATTCGTATCATCAGCCACGGCATCGCAGACGAGCCGCACATTGAGGAGAGGTCTCCCGGAAATCACCCCTCTTATCCGGTGCCGGGCTACGATGAACGTGTCAAACCCTGAGCTTTCTACGGTATGATGGTCCGTGCTCTCGTTCGATATTGCCGGTTTCTCCATGGCTGCGCTGAACCGCTCCACGTCACCGCTGCGGTGACGGGCTCAGCGTGCTCGACCCATGGCCAAACACCCAATAACAGGAGATCAGCCCATGCAGGTAAAGGAAAGCGCGCACGGCAAGGCCACAGCAGAGCTTATCTTCACCGGTGGCCAGGTCCACACCGTCAATGCGACGAACGACATCGTTCAAGCGGTCGCCATTGGTGCCGGGCGCATCCTCGCCATCGGCAGCACCAAGGAGATTCGTGCCCTCGCCGGTCCCGGTACACGCGAAGTTGCGCTGCGCGGACGCTCGCTGCTCCCCGGCTTCATCGATGCACACTGCCATCTGACCGGCCTTGGCATGGCGACGGTGTCGATCGACTGCAAGGCGCCGGGCATGCAATCAATCGAGGCCCTGCTGAAGGCGGTGTACGAGCGCGCGGCGACTCAGCCGCCAGGAACGTGGATTCGCGGGCGCGGCTACGACCAGACGCGCCTGCGCGAAAGACGCCATCCCACCCGTAACGATTGGGACACGGTGGCCCCCGACCATCCCGTCATCTTTACGCGCACCTGCGGCCACATCGCCTCGGTGAATAGCCGGGCACTCGCGGTGGCCGGCATCACCGATCAGACACCCGACCCGACGGGAGGGCGTTACGACCGCGAGGGGAGCCGGAACCTCGGTGTCGCCTACGAAACCGCGCAAACACCGCTCCAGATGGCGGCGTTGCCGACCGTCGACGAATTCAGCGCCGCGCTGCTGCGTGCGAGCGAAGCCTATCTTGCCGCAGGCTGTACCAGTGTTCATGACGCCGGTGGCCTGGTCGGCGCTGCCTTCGGCCCCTGCCAAGATCTTGTCGAGGATGGACGTCTAAAGCTCCGGATCTACGCCTTCGCTACCGTCAATAGCCTGCAGCATCGGGTAATGGGCGTGCTCGGCGCCGGCATGCGCAGCGGCTTTGGCGATGAGCGTCTCCAGCTCGGCGCCTTCAAGGTGATGACCGATGGCTCGTCGAGCGGGCCGACCGCGGCCACGCGCGAGCCGTACGCGTGCGACCGGGCCGACTCCGGCATCCTCTACTGGTCGCAGGAGGACCTCGACGGCCTGCTCGGGACGGCCCATCGCCGCGGCTTCCAGTGCACCG
>RPQK01000898.1 GCA_003819755.1 Acidobacteriota bacterium
ATGCGAGCCTGGCTGCACGGCCCGGCACGCGCATTTGGTTGGCCCGTCCTCAGCCTACTTCCTGGCTATCATCCGACTCGCTTCCTTTCACGCAACTGGAAGATCTCGGGGGCAGGAGGGAAGCGCCTGTCTCGCCAGCAATCCGTGTATCGAGACTCTCTGCCGCCGGGCGAGCGCCTTGGCGGGGATGATTCCAGCCTGCTTCAGAACAAGGTGACGACGAACCGCTTCTGGCTTCACGGTGCATTACCGTGGTAATATGGGCCATGACAATTGCGCGTTCCAAGTTGACCGCTCAGGGGCAGGTCTCGGTTCCGGCCGAGGTGCGGCGGAGGCTCGGCGTCGGGCCGGGGTCCGTACTGGAATGGCACGACGCCGGAGGACAGGTCGTGGTGAGGCGCTCAACACAGTACACCTCCGAGGACATCCATCGCGCCTTGTTTCCCGAGGGTACCCCTAAAGCCCGGACGATAGAAGAAATGAGGGAGGGTATCCGGCAACGAGAGAGGAAGCGGAATGCGCGCGGTTGACACCAACGTCCTGGTTTTACTCATGACTCGAGATGACCCGCGCCAAGTCGCGTCGGCTGACCGGTTCGTCGAGAAGGGGGCGTGGGTGTCCCTCCTTGCCCTCGCCGAGACCACCTGGGTCTTGGATGCCGTATATCAACGTTCGGCGACCGACGTCGGGAGGGCGGTCGAATTGCTGCTCAATCATCAGCAATTGGTCCTACAGGATCCAGACGTTGTAGCCGCCGCTCTGGACGCTTTCCGGAAAAAGCCCGGCTTGGGTTTCTCCGATTGTCTCCTGCTCGAGATCGCCCGAAAGGCGGGACATCTTCCCCTGGGCACTTTCGACCGCGATCTGGGCAAACTGGACGGGGCTGAAACGCTCTAGCTCTTGGATCGATTTCATCCTGTGCCATAATCGCACACGTCGATCCCGATCGAAGATGGTAATGCATAAGATGAGAACTTTGATTCCCCGTGGGCTGCTTTTGGTGTTGGCATTGTCGAGTGCCGCATTTTTGACGGGCGCGGCACGAACCACGGGCAACTGGGCCTCGTTTCGAAGCCCGCAGTCTGGCGGAGCGGCCGACGGCCAGGATCTTCCGGACAAATGGAACGGGCCGAGCGGAGAGAACATAAAGTGGAAAACGACCATCCCCGGCCTGGCGCATTCGAGTCCGGTGGTATGGGAGGATCGTCTCTACGTCACCTCCGCCATAAGCAGCGCGCGAGGCGCCACATTCCGGCATGGCCTCTACGGTGACGGCGACGCGTCGAAGGACCTTTCTTCGCATCGGTGGATGGTTTACAGCATCGACAAGAAGTCCGGGAAGGTCGTCTGGGAACGAACCGCGTTCGAAGGGGTTCCCCGCGAAAAACGGCACGTGAAATCCACCTACGCCAACTCCACGCCGGCCGCCGATGGCAAACACATCGTTGCGTTTTTCGGGTCGCAAGGGCTCTTCTGCTATGACCTGAACGGGAAGCTCATTTGGAAAAAGGATCTCGGGGTGCTCAACCTCGGCGCCTACGATGCTCCCGAGTACGAGTGGGGAACGGCAAGCTCGCCCATCATCCATCGGGACAAGGTGATCGTTCAATGCGACACCCAGAAAGAGGATTTCCTGCTCGCGCTCGACATTCGGACCGGCAAGACAGTTTGGAAGACTCAGCGCGACGAGCTTCCGTCGTGGGGCACCCCGACGATAGTCTCCGGCCCGGGCCGTGAAGAGCTTGTCGTCAATGCCTCGAACCTTATCTGCGGATACGATCCGGCGACCGGGAACGAACTCTGGCGCCTTGGGGGGAGTTCCAAGATCACGGCGCCTACGCCGGTATTCTCCGACGATCTCATTGTGGTCGCGAGCGGCCGGAGACCGGAGGCCCCGCTATTCGCGATCCGCAAGGGAGCTTCTGGAGACATAACCCTGCGCGGGTGTGAGTCGTCCAATGACTCGATCGTCTGGAGC
>RPQK01000899.1 GCA_003819755.1 Acidobacteriota bacterium
CAGAGCAACAGGCCGCAGACCTGAATCAACTTGTTGAGGTTTGCCGCACACATCAGACTGCGATAGTTCTTATCGGTGCCACAGCGTACCGGAGCTTCTACCCGGACGAAGATCGATACACTCACGATCTCGACGTGGCTGTTGCCTTAGACCTCGACAACCTCGACCACCTCCACCAAAGGCTCATCGCAATGGGCTGGGCAGCTGTCTTGGAGCATAGATGGAAGAGCGGCACAGGCACTCTCGTGGACATCCTTCCTGCAGGTCCTGGGCAACGCGCGCTCGGCCTGGTCCGTTGGCCAGGATCCGGCAATGTAATGAGCCTGGCCGGCTTTGGTGCCGTCTTTGAGTACAGTATCGAACGAGAGCTTTTCCCGGGTTTTGCCATGCAGGTAACTCCCCCGGCAATACTCGCTCTATTGAAGCTTCTTTCTTACGGAGAGAAGCGAGGAGAACGGCTGAAAGACCTCGAGGATGTTCTTCGACTGACTAAGCTTTATGAGGAAGGGAGCGACAGGTTGTTCTCGGATGAGCTTTTTGAGGCAGGGTTGCCCGATTTTAGTCTCGGCTCGGCTTTTCTGCTCGGCTGCGACCTAAGCGCAGCCTGTACCGGCCCTGAGAGAGCGCAATTAACCGGGCTTTTCGAGGAACTGTTGGAAGGCGGCCGTCTGAGGCGGGACTTAGCGCGTCTGAGCGTCAGTGACGCCGCTCGACAGGAGAAGATCGAGCTCCTTGCTGCCTTGGCGAAAGGGTTCACCGAGAGACGCAAGTAGGCGCGCAAGACCCATAGTGGCGCGGCCGAGCGGGGAATCAAGTACGGTGCCCGCTGGGAACCCAGCGATTCTTATGAAACGAACAGCGTGCGCCGGACTCTCCTGGAGCTGGAACCGGACTGCTGCCTCGAGATCATCGCTCTGTTGGTCGCTTACGATGCCTGCTCGGAAAATACACTGCTCGATCTTCTGCGTACTCCACGCATACGGGAGCACCTTGCCGAATGCGAGTTGCAGCTTTGTCGTGTTCTTCCTGCCGAAGTGTTCAAGGCTAGTCCGGCTTCAGGGAAGCGGACGACCAGGTTGATGTTACAGACTGGATGCCGCTCCAAGCCAGGGCGTGGAGCGGGTTTGCAGAGATGGCGTTTGGGTGTATTTGATTTTGTAACTCGGTGCCGTGTCTAAAATTTTTAGTTTTGAAGGAATTCAAAATTAAAAACTTTAAACACGGCGCCGAGTCCGAGTCCGGCCCCGAGTCAGAGTCATTATGAAATCGCCCCAGACGCTCGTCGGCCGTTGAAGGGTTTAGGGCTTCAATTTTCAGTTCTCAGTTCTCGTCCTCGTCGTTTGCCCGATGCAAATTGAAATTTGAAGGGCGTGTTGCCCAAACCCGACTGAACGGCCTCAATCCATGATTTGCTCACGACGTGCCGACAACCCAGGCATGTCGACAACCCAGGCATTGACTCGCCGCTCCGGCGCGACTATTTTGGTCGCCATGGCTGGAGCGTTCGCCTCGGCTGAGAGTGGCCCACCCGACGAGGATCTGCTGGCCGCGGCGCGCTCCGGCGATCGCGAAGCCTCGGAACAGCTGCTCGCCCGCCATCAGCCGTGGATTCTGAACATCGCCCGGCGAATGTTGTGGTGGAAGGACGACGCCGAAGACGCCACCCAGGAGATCCTGATTAAGATCTGGAAGGCGCTGCCCGGCTACAGGGGCGAGAGCGCTTTCCGCACATGGCTCTATCGAATTGCGGTCAACCACATCCTCGACATGCGGCGCCGGGGCTGGGACGTCGCGTCGCCGCGGCGGTCCTTCGACGAACGGACGCGCCTCCTGGCCGACATGCCAGACGGAGACCTGCCCGATCCTCGCACCGTCCCCGTGCCGATCGAGATCCTCGTCCGTGAAGCCGGGATTGCCTGCACGACGGGCGTGCTGCTCTGCCTGGATG
>RPQK01000900.1 GCA_003819755.1 Acidobacteriota bacterium
CCGAACGTGTTCGTTTCGATGACATCCGCTCCCGCGCCCACATAATCGCGGTGGACGCCCGAGACAAGGTAGGGGGCCGTGAGGTTCAGCTCATCGAAACAGGTGTTGACGTAGACCCCTTTTTCATAGAGATAGGTTCCCACCCCGCCGTCAAAGACGACGACGCCCCGCTGCAGCTTGCTCCGGAACTCGGACATGGGTTCTCCCCTGCCTGAATATCATTTGGATTTCAATGAATCAATGTAGAAAAAAGGAGGGTCTTTTGGAAGAGCAGGCGCTCCGGGTCTGCGGACGCTGCGGCGTTGCAAACACTCCGGCCGAGGGAGCATGGCCGGCCCGGCGGGCCTGCGGGCAAACGCTCGAGCCGGCTTCCGCCGTACGGCAGGCTCCCGGCATGCGGAACGTTGCTTCTCACGCGCATAATGGCTAGTTTAGAGCCGATCCTGCACAACCTGATCTCTCATGATACGACGCCTTCTCCGTTTCCACGCCTTTGTACTGAGCATCGCCTTCGCGTCGTCCCTCCAGCCGGCTGTCGCCGGGCCCCCCGATTCCTCTGCCTCAGGAGTAGTCTGGTTTCCCGCCCGGGCGCTGTTCCCGCATCTGGCGGCCGACGGCACGGGCCAACATCTTTCGCTGAACAAGGACCTCCAGACGCGGCAGATCTTCGGCAGCATCGGCGGATTGCAGCGGCTTGCGGAGACCGGGCTGGCGGGATTCCCCGTTCAGGTGGGGATCGCCGCGACCGTGAACGGGAGCTTCATCAAGACTCCGTCGGTGCTGAATGTCGTGACGGTGGATTTCTTCGTGAACGTGCCTGTGGATGTCCGGATCTCCGACCGGCTTTCCCTCCGCACCGGATGGGGGCACTACAGCGCCCACCTTGCCGACGACGGCGTGGAAGCGGTAGGAAGGCATTCGATCAACTATGCGAAAGACTACATCCCCCTGCTTGCGGCCCTTTCGGTGCTGCCAAACGAGGGATTTCTCTACGGCGGCGCCCGCATCGATTATTTCACGATCCCGGCCCGGGGAAAGCACCTCATCCTGCAGGCCGGCGCGGAGACCGGCAGCATCCCGCTGGCCGGCGGGCTTGCGGCCTATGGAGCGGTCGACCTGCGATGCCGTCAGGAAGCGGCATGGGGGACGACGCAGAGTTACCAGCTGGGTCTTCGCCTTCTTTCGCAGGCGCCCCGGGGCATCCGGCTCGCCTACACGCACCGGACGGGCATTGAGGAGCGGGGGCAGTTTTACGATCAGCGGCTGACCTGCAACCTGGTGGGGATATTCCTTGACTTCTAGACGGTTTCTGTCGATCACGGCTGAGAGCTCCCTGTCAGGCGTTGTGCCCGGGCCGCCGGCGGCGGAAACCTGGCCCGGATTCCTTCAACGCTCTCCCGGTTCCCGGCGCTCTGTTTCCCGCCGCTTTTCTTTCCTTCCTCCTCTTGCTTGCCAACGCTTTCTCTTCGCGCTGCTTCTCGCCTTCCCGCATGCAACCTCAGCCGCTCTCCCGCCCGCCGCCGACAGCCTGGGAGCGCGTGAAGCGGCGGACGGAAGCCATCCGTTCATGTCGAGGCACACGGCGGCCACGGTGGCGTCGTTCGGGCTTGTCGGGGGCACGCTCGCCTACTCGGCCGGCGTCTGGTGGGTGAACGATTACCGGCCGTTTCATTACTACGAGTCTCCCTGGATCGAGGGGCTGGGGGTTGACAAGATCGGCCACCTCTACACCTCATGGGCCATGTTCCGCTCGCTTCATGAGCTTCTTCTGTGGGGGGACCATTCGCCGGAGTCTTCGTTCTGGTGGGCGGCGGGCGTGAGTGCGATCCACGGGCTTGCCATCGAGGTAGGCGACGGTTTCAGCGAGTACGGGTTCGATTACCACGACTTGGTTTTCAATTATGCGGGGCTTGCCTACGGCATGGCGCAGGAAAAGG
>RPQK01000901.1 GCA_003819755.1 Acidobacteriota bacterium
AGAATGTGTTCGACATGCTTCGCTTGCGAGACGGGACCCTGTTGATCGCGACCGGTGCGGGCCTTGCTTCTTGGGGCGGCAGACAATTGGTCCGGCTCCAGGGAACCGGGCTCGACGGCATCCGCTGCAATTCCCTGGCCCAGGACTCGCGCGGCGATATCTGGGTGGGCACCAGACAAGGTGTCTGGGTCGGACGCGGCGGACGATTCGAGGCGCGCCCTGTACCGGGAAAAACACCGGGCAATGTCTACCAGGTCCTGGTTCATGGCGAGCAAGTTCTGGCCGCGGGAGCCAACGGCCTCTGGAGTTTTCCGGTCGTCGGGCCTCCGCTCCCGGTTTCCGGCCCGCCCGGGGTCGGCGACCCTCTTCGCTGCGCCGCCTTCCTTCCCGGCGAGCTTTACCTCGGCACCGCCACTCAGGGACTTTTCGTGCGGCGAGGAGAGAAATGGCAAAGCCTGACAGACCAGGTTCAGGGTCGATTTATCTATCGACTCACGGTGGCGCCTTCAGGGATCCTCTATGTGGCCACCAACGACGCAGGCCTCTACGTGAGGAAACCTGGACAACGGACCTTTCAACACTGGGACACCAGCACGGGGCTTCCTTCCGAAGTCGTGAACCTCGCATTTGAGGATCGTGAAGGTGGTCTCTGGGTCGGCACAGACATCGGTGGCCTCGCTCACCTGGGCGGCACGCAGGTCAGTAATTACAGCGACAAGCAAGGATTACCCAATTCCTGCGTTTTCGGCATCTCGCCTGGTCCGACCAGTGACAGTCTCTGGGTCGGCACACTCCAAGGCTTAGCTCTTCTGGAGGTCCGACCGAAACCGCAGGTACTGGAGATCCTGGACCAGCAGGACGGCCTCGAGAACGGCTTGGTGTGGGAGTCGGCAACGACCCGGGATGGGACGCTCTGGATTCGGACCGATACCGGCGTGCAGTATCGACCCAAAGGGCAGAAGCGAGTATTAAGCCTGAAAGGCGCTCCCTTTGACTCCGCCGACGTGTTCGCCGTTCGGATAGACGAACAGGACCGTGTCTGGGTGACCAGTTCATCTCGTCGGTGTCCCGTGGCGATGCTCGATGGATCAGGGCCCTGGCGGGTATGGACACAAACGGAGTCTGGAGTGCCGATTCCGTCCTGTCGCGAGCTTGCCGGACGCCGAGCAGGGGGCGTTTTCGCGTCAGCCGGTCTGACGATTCTCGCCTGCGACGGTAATACCGTGGTCGAAGTCGGCACAACCCCTGGACTCGACCCGGGCACCGGGATCAACACCTTACTCGAGGACAGCCGGGGCCAGCTGTGGGCAGGCGGCGTGAGCGGTCTGACGGTCCGGAGAACCGACGGAAAATGGAGGACCGTGACAGAGGAAGAGGGCCTGACCTCCAGGCACATCTACTCCGCCGCCGAGGATGGCAAGGGAGTGATCTGGCTAGGTACCACGCATGGCGCCTTCCGCCTCCATCCAAACGGGCGCATAGAGTCTGTCACCCCGGATGACGGGCTCGCATCCTGGGAGATGAATGAAGGGGCTATTTGGCGTGACCCGGCCGGGGACATCTGGATGGGGACAATCAACGGGCTCTCCCATTGCCGCGACGTCGCGCAGGCGCCAAACCAGATACCTGCCCGCATGGTCGTCGAGGCGGCTGCTCTTTCTGGCCGGACGGTCGATTTTCCGACCGGGCTGAATCTCGATTGGAAATCCCGCACCGTCACATTCCGCGTGGCCGTCCTGTCTTTTCGAAACCGCAATCGTGTCGGCTACCGCGCCAGGCTGGAAGGGTTGGAATCGGAATGGTTACCGATCAGCCGGCTGCCGGAACTTCGTTATACGAATCTGCCCCCCGGAAGCCTTCGCCTGTTGCTTCAGTCGACCAACGATTCCGGTCTGTGGAGCGACATCACCGCCTTGCCGATTCGCGTGGCGCCGCC
>RPQK01000902.1 GCA_003819755.1 Acidobacteriota bacterium
AAATGTCGCGGCATTGTCCTCCGGTCGTGAGTGACCAGCACTCGGCCATCGTTTGCGGCCCTGGCCAACACCTCCGGATCACCCATGCCGCACAAGCCTGCGGCAGTTGCAGATCGAAAATCGATGGCAGGTTCTTGCCGTATCGTCGCCAGAAGGATGATGAGGTTGAAATCGGCATCAGCCTGAAGCCGGACTTTCATAGAGGAACCAGATCAAGCCTCCGGCCGCCGTGAATCGGCCAACTTCTGATAGAACATCGGGTCCTGCGCATGAACCTCTTCGCGTAACGCCCGAAACTCCTCCTCGCCTTTCTCGAGATAGGCATCCACTTCCGATTTGTTGGCCAGATAAAACGTCAAGGCGCCGTATACTTGCTCCAGCGTCAGCACCGGGAACGATTGCGCGATGCTCTCGGCTGTCTGTCCACGCCAAAAAGCGTAAACAAGGGAATCCAAAGAAACGCGAGCGCCGGTCAACCGGTAAACGCCGTCGATGTTTTCAACATACCGCTTCTGTAGGGGTAAGAGATCGGCCACCGTGCCTCGGTTCACCTCACCGCGTCCGTATGCTTCCCGCGCTTCGGCGATTTCCTCGGCCAACACCCGTCGTCGCTGTTCTGCCAAACGCCGACGCACAATTTGGATCAACAGAACCTGGTCGTCCGGAGCTAATTGCTCGACCATTTCAATAGCCTGCCGTAAAGTCGGTTCGGACATATCAGGAAGATATCACATTCAACAATACCTTGGTTTACCGATTGCCGCGGACGCCGAGGTCCCGCAATCACACGAATCACGCGGATAACCATCCGCGAACCGGGGTCTATGCGCGGGCATGCAGAATGTTCGCGATCACATCCGCGGAGTGGCCATCTCCGTAAAGGGCGGGAGGCAGGCCGGTGGCGGGCCAGCGGGCGGTGAGGGCTAGCAAAGCGATCTTGTGAGCGTCAGCTCCGGCCAGGTGGTCGACGGCGTGCTCGACCAGTTCCACCCATTCGGTCTCGTCACGTAACGTCACACAGGGAACACCGTGGAAGGCCGCCTCTTTTTGAAGACCCCCTGAATCGGTCAGCGCGACTCTTGCGTTCATCAGGAGCGCCTGGGTCTCGAAGTAGGGCAGGGGATCGAGCAGATGGATTCCGGGGATTTTGAGCTCCGGCGTTTTGGCCCGCACGCGGGGATGGACCGTCCAGAGAACAGAGAGACCGCGACGCGCGACCTCGGATAAGCCTTCGACGATGCCCGCCCAGCGGGCTGGGTCGTCCGTGTTTTCCGCCCGGTGGACTGTGACGAAGGCGTAGCTCTTCGGGGTGACGCCGTGTTGGGATACGACGGCGGATGCTCTGTCCCCGACTTGCTCACGAAACAGGACGACGGCGTCGTACATGACGTCACCGGTTCGGACGACTCCCTGGCTGATCCCCTCGGTTGTCAAATTGCGCTCGGCGGCATCCGTCGGCGCGAAGAGGACCGTGGAGAGGTGATCGGTCAGGACCCGGTTGATTTCCTCCGGCATGCGACGGTTGAAGGAGCGCAGTCCCGCTTCCACGTGGGCGACGGGGATGTGGAGCTTGGCGGCGCAGAGGGCGGCTGCCAGAGTGGAGTTTGTGTCGCCGTAAACGAGGACGATGTCAGGTTGTTCCTGCTGGAGGATAGGTTCGAGCGCCTCGAGCATCCGTCCGGTCTGGGCGCCGTGGGAGGCGGATCCGACTCCCAGGTGGTGCTTCGGGTCCGGGATGGCGAGCGCCTGGAAGAAGACATCGGACATCGAGGCGTCGTAGTGTTGGCCGGTGTGAACAATGACGGATGTGAGCACGGGCCAGGGCGCGGGAGACGGGAGCAGCTTTGATGAACTGCGGACGGGCGCCGACGACCGTGACGATTCTCATGCCGGTATCGTAGCAGGCATCCAGACAAAAAGC
>RPQK01000903.1 GCA_003819755.1 Acidobacteriota bacterium
CCCCTTCGCATGGGGGGAACGTGGCGGGATAGTTCTCTTGCCTACGGCGTGTAAACCAGAACTGTATACCCCTCTTGATTGAAACAAGGCCGTTTTCCCTATGCGTTCCGACTGTCAGTCGTGCGGTCGAGGCCGCCAAACCGGTGGCCGCAGGCACATCAGCCATCCTTCGAGCGGACCATAGCCGGCCGTGGGCGCACGGTGGCGCGTTCGCCCATTGGGCTTCCCTTGTAGTCGCAAAAGGGGGCTCACTACATGGCTGGCCTTCTAGCGAGACGAACAGCAGAAGCGGACGGGTGGCCACGCAGATGAGACCGATATCAATACTTGTTGAGCTGTTGGGGGGCGCTCTTTTGGACAGGGCAGAAAAGACCATATCGGGAGCGAAACTGTCCCTCTTTGGTCTGGCGGTCATTGCTTAGCGGCCTGGCTTGCGGCCTTCACACACAGGGCCTATATTGCAGCCCATGATTGAGCGCGAACCCCTCCACGCATTGAGTCGAGAGGACCTCCTGGCCTTGGTGGCTGAGCTGCAACGCCAGATCGCCGAGTTGAGGGTCCGTCAGGAGGCGTTGCGCGCCGAGATCGACCAACTCAAGCGGGGTGGAAAGCGGCAAGCCGCCCCGTTTTCCAAGGGCACCCGGACCACAGCGCCGAAGTCGCCGGGCCGAAAGCCAGGGGCTGGCACCTTCTGCTATCGGAAAGCCCCACCACCGGAGGCGGTCACCGAGCCGCCGGTGGACGTGAAGGTTCTCCTTGAGAGTTGCCCCGCGTGTGGCGGGCCACTGGCGGAGGAGCGTGTGGACTTCGCCTATCGCACCGATCTGCCCGAACGCCCCCGCCCCAAGGTGACGCAGTACCGCGTGCGGGTCTGTCGGTGCACGGTCTGCGGCACACAGGTGCGCGGGCAGCACCCGGACCTGGCGCCGGATCAATACGGCGCCACCGCGCACCGCCTGGGGGCACGCGTGATGGCCGCGGCGCATGCCTTGCATTATGGGGTAGGCATCCCCGTGCGCAAGGTCCCAGCCGTGTTGGCGGCGTTGACGGGGGTGCAGCTGACGCAGGGGGCGCTCACCCAGGATGCCCTGCGACGTACCCAAGGCCCAGTCGGCACGGCCTACGAGGCGTTGCGGACGGCCGTACCGGCCGCCCCGGTCGTGCACACGGATGACACGGGCTGGCGTGTCGGGGGCGAGCCCGCCCACCTGATGGCGTTTGCGACCGATGCGGTGACTGTCGATCAGATCCGGCCCCGCCATCGCCATGACGAAGTCCAGGAGGTCATTCCGGCGGACGATCCCGGCGTGATGGTCACGGACCGGGGGCGCCGCGATGATGCCCAAGCGTTCGACAACGTCCGCCAGCAAAAATGCTTGGCCCATATCCAGCGGTCGATCAGCGCTGTGCTGGCGACCAAGGCCGGCCGGGGGCGCGACTTCGGGGAGGGGCTGAAAGCGCTGCTGCAGGACGCGCTGCAGTTGTGGCATGCGTACCACGACGGCACGGCGACCGACTTTGTGACCGAAGCCAAGGTCCTGCAAGAGGAACTCACGTATCAGCTGCGCGATCGCCGCCTGCGCGATGCGGACAATCAGCGGCTGCTCAATGAACTTGGCTGGCATCATGACCGTGGCAACTTGGTGCGCTTTTTGACGGACCCGCGGGTGGAGCCGACCAACAATCGCGCGGAGCGGGCGTTGCGCCCGGCAGTGATCGCCCGCAAAGTGTCGCAGTGCTCGAAAAATGGGCGCGGGGCATATGCCGTTGCGATCTTCACCAGCGTCGTGCGCACGCTGACGCGACAGAGCATCGATTCCCTGGTGGAGGGCCTCTACCACTTGTTCCGCACTCCGAGCATCCAAGGTATTCCCCCCTGATCCCTCGTCACCAGTAGACCGGCTAATCAATTACA
>RPQK01000904.1 GCA_003819755.1 Acidobacteriota bacterium
CGCCTGATGCTCATCAATGCGGAAAGCGCCAAGGAGTCGACGGGCCATGGTTCGCCCCTCCCCCACCTGGTGCATGGCGGTCCCGGACGAGCCGGCGGCGGGGAAGAACTGGGCGGGATCCGTTCGGTACTGAAGTACATGCAGCGCACCGCCCTTCAGGGATCACCGACCACCTTGAGCCGGGTCTGCGGTGTTTGGATGACCGGAGCGCATGGCCCGGCTGCGGAAGTCCATCCCTTTCGCAAGTTCTTTGAAGAGCTGCAGATCGGCGAGACCCTCCTGACGCACCGCCGGACCATCTCAGAAGCGGACATTGTAAATTTTGCGGGGGTCAGCGGGGATCATTTCTACGCGCACATGGATGACATCGCTGCGCGGGAATCGATCTTCGAACGCCGCGTTGCGCACGGTTACTTTATTATCGCTGCCGCGGCAGGACTCTTCGTCGATCCGGCACCTGGCCCGGTGCTCGCTAATTACGGACTTGATGAGCTTCGTTTCACTAAGCCGGTTTACATTGGCGACACGATCCAGGTGAGACTGGCCTGCAAGCAGAAAACGCCCAAGACCGAGGACCAGGGAGTCGTTTCCTGGGGTGTAGAGGTTCTGAATCAGAACCAGGAAATAGTGGCGAGCTACACGGTATTGACGCTGGTTCGGCGAAAGGCGGTCAGTGCCCCAACCAAAGCGGAGGAACTGGTTAAGCATGGCTAAGCGGCTTCGAGATGTGAGCAGACAGAGGCCCCGCGAGCTGTCCGCAGAAGAGCTGCGCACGCTATACAGGCTGATGGTAACCGTCAGGTTGTTCAACGAAAAAGCGACTCTGCTGCAACGCCAGGGCCGGCTTCATTCGTTTCTGAATTGTATCGGCCAGGAGGCGGCGATCATCGGGAGCGCCTATGCCCTGCGTCCTGACGACTGGATCTTCCCCACCTACCGTGAACATCCGGTTCCTCTGCTCAGAGGTGTCGAGCTCAAGGAGCTTTTCAATCACCTGATCGCGAACTCGGCTGACCGGGCCAAGGGAAGGAACCTGCCCCCGGAATACTCCTTTCGACACATCAATTTCGTCAGCATTTCCGCCCCCGTTGGAACTCAAATACCGCAGGCGACGGGCTTTGCCCATGCCGCTCGACTCAGCGGCGAGAATCTCGTCGTTCTGGCCTATTGCGGCGAAGGGGCGACATCGGAAGGAGACTTCCATACCGGACTTAACTTCGCGGGCGTTTGGAAAGCCCCGGTTGTTTTCTTTGTCCAGAATAACGGGTGGGCCATCTCGGTGCCTACAAGCCTGCAAACCGCGTCGGAAGGTTTCGCAATCAAAGCCGAGGCCTACGGGATTGCCGGCGAGGCGGTCGACGGGAACGATCTCGTGGCCGTCCACGAAGTGACCACGCGGGCGGTCGAACGAGCGAGAAGTGGAAACGGTCCCACCTTGATTGAAGCGAAGACGTATCGCCTTGGCCCCCACTCGACGTCCGATGACCCTCGGCTCTACCGCCCCGAAAGTGAAGTGGCGGAGTGGACCGGCAAGGACCCGATCGCACGGCTCCGGAAAACCCTGGAGGGCATGGAGGCCTGGTCGGAGGAATTCGGAACCACGACCGAGCGGGAGGCGGCGCAAGAGGTCCAGCAGGCCGCCGCGGAGGCTTTGAAGGAGCCGATGCCCGACGTTCAAACCATGTTTGAGGATGTTTACGACAAGATCCCTTGGCATTTGTGGGAGCAGCGCGAGGAATACCTGGAGTTTGTGAGAGAGAAGTCGGAGGAATAGGCGAGGGAGGAGAAAGCAGGGGCAAAGGGGCAAAGGGGCAAAGGGGCAAAGGATCAAAGGGGCCGAGGGAAAAG
>RPQK01000905.1 GCA_003819755.1 Acidobacteriota bacterium
ATCCTCGGGGGCCGGCTGGCTGCCGTAGAAGGGGACCGCGGCAGTCAGGTCCGGTGCATTCACGGCAACCTGGTTCGTGGCCGCGCCACCCCAGCAGAATCCCATGCACGCGACTTTGCCGGTGGCCTGGGGCTGGGTCTTGAGGTACTGCACTGCGGCGACGAAATTCTTCGTGTTCGCTTCGCGATCCAGCTTCTGAAACAGGGGCCGTGCCTCGTCAGGGTTTTCGGGCGTCCCGCCAACCGGCGAAAGAGCGTCCGGGGCTATGGCCAGGAATCCCTCGAGAGCCACGCGGCGCGCAACGTCTTCGATATGGGGATTGAGGCCCCGGTTCTCGTGGATCACGATCACGCCTGAGAGCTTCGTCGCACCTTTTGGCCGGGCCGAGTAAGCGCGCATTTCACCGTTTGCACTCGGGTACTTGATATACTCGGTCTCCAGACGCGGGTCATCTTTCGGCACAACATCGGCGAGAACCCGCCCGCTTTCGAAAGCCGGCATCAGGGCAGCCGCGGCGGCCGCCCCACCCACCAGGAGCGCCAATTTCCGGAGGAGCGCGCGCCGGTCAATCGTGCCGCGCACATACTCTACGTAGAGGTCGTCGATCTCAGGACTCATTGTTTTCTCCCTCCCTTTAGCAGGATTGTCCAATTAGTTCACTTCACAGCAACTTCATACATCATCCGTGCCCCGGTTGCCGGGTCACTCCCGACGTCGGCGGTAAAGCACAAAGCGTCCCCTTCGATCCGGGACGGGACTTCGGCCAAGCGCTTCCCGCCGGTAGCGAGTGCCCAGACCCGGTACTTCCCGGGCGATCCCAGGCGGAGACTGACCGCCGCCTTGCCCGCACGCACGAGGTAGGGCAGACTGCCCCATTGCTGCAGCGTCTGGCGGGCCGGCTCGGCGTATTGGATACCCGTATTCTGCAGGTCCGTCAGATGCGTGACGAGCAGCCGGCGACTGTCGCGGATCGAGTTCCGGTCAAGCGAGCTCACCCAGACCGTTGCGTCGGCTCCTTCCACGGAAACCTTCACGCCTCCTTTCACCGCTTCCACGCTCTCCCCTGCGCGGGCATACCCGCCGGCGGTGCGGGCTGTGTCGAGCACAAGCCGGTCGCGAGGCCCGTCTATGGTGACCTCACCCGTCTCGCTTCTGAAAGATCTCTGAGCGGGGTCGAACGCGGCCCCGGGCGCGAACAGCTTCCGGTCGCGAAGCGCGGCGATCAGGCTTTCATCGTCCACCGTATAAGGGTCGACGGCCAGGAGTGATTTTCCGGGATATGCCGAAGCGGGCGTCTGCCAGCCGAGAGGCAGGATAGCGGCGTGCCGGAGAGGTTTTTCCGGAGAGCTCACAACCTGGGTTCCGACTCTCGTCACCCACGCCAGCCAGTGCCACCTCGGCGCCAGGTTGGGGATCCTTCCAACCGGCTGTGCGAGGTCCGAGTCGGTCATGATCAAGGCGACGCTGTTCGGAGCAATCTGCATGTCCCCACGTAGGAACAGGCACAGCGAAGCGCGCTCGGCAGCCTGACTGAGCGGGTCGGTCGCCATGTCGAAATAACCCATGGGTGAAGGGGTGAACATGGCTTCCCGGCGGTGGCTGTACGCAAAGCGCCAGATTCCGCCCCAGCCCTGGAGTGCCCCGAGAGCGCCGGTGAGGATGCCCCCTACCCCGCGAAAGCGGCCCGGCCCCGAGTAGTTGTATTCCGTGACCGTGAACGGTTTATCGAACAGACGAGTGAAAGGGATGTTCCTTCCGCCCGCGGCTCCCCCGGTGATCGGGCTGGTATTCGGACAGCGGCTGGGCAGTCGCCAGGGACCCTCGAGGAACTGCGGGTGGTCGAC
>RPQK01000906.1 GCA_003819755.1 Acidobacteriota bacterium
AACAGTCTCGACGACCTGAGCGGGCTCGCCTACCAGGCGGTTCAGGGCAAGCCTTTCACCGTTAGTGAATTCAACGAGCCTTTTCCCAACCAGTATGCACACGAGGCGCCCCTTCTGATCGCGCTCGTCGGAACCCTCCAGGACTGGGACGCGATTTACATGTTCGACTATGCGGGAAGCGCTGCCGCGTACGCTAACACTTACGCGCCCGGTTTCTTCTCCCTGGCCGGCAATTCTGTCAAGATCGCCCAGATGCCGGTAGCTGCGCGGATATTCCTGGCGGGGCAGAGTGAACCGGCTTCCGCCGTGCTCCCGCTCCGGCTTAGTAGCGACGAGCTGGCCCTGGGGTACGCACAGGGGCTGGTGAACGGCTCAGCCTATTTGGCCAGCCGCGGCGCCGACCGGCCGAACTTTCTCAAGCAGCGGGTCCGAATCACGGAATTTGATCGTCAGACCGCTGCTGATTTCGGCCATCCTGTCCCTGCGGGAAACGTGGTTTCGAGCGACGGCCAGATCACCTGGAACCGGGAAAACGAGAGCCAGAAGTTCCTGCGAGTGGACGGCGGGGCGGTGGAAGGAGCGGTGGGCTTCATCAGGGGCCGCACACACGAGTTCCGCGGCTGGTCCTTCAGCGTCCCGGACGGGCCGGATCACCTTGCCGTGCTGCTGCAATCACGAGAACCCGTCCCCCTGCGCGAAGCACGCCGTCTGATCCTTTCGGTCTGGACCGAAGAACAGAACACCGGCATGGTTTGGAATGCCGACCATACGTCGGTTGACAACCGCTGGGGAGGATTCCCGACTATCATCCGGCCGGCCACCATCGATCTGTCGCTCGCACTCCCGGGCGCCGGGGCGGTGACCATCTACCCGCTTGACGAGGAAGGGGCCAGACGCTCGCCCGTCGCGGAATCGCCACCGGGGTCCGGGCGCTACAGCCTCCAAACCGGGAGAGACCGGACCGTCTGGTACGAAATCGTAGTCCGGGAGGCAACACCGTCGGCCGAATACCGCCTGTCAACGCCTTCGGATCTTTTCCAATTGTACACCGACTCGTCCGAGGGAACTCTTCAGCTCGGGTGGTTGGGAATCAGCTTGGAACAGGGTGGCCCAGCCGGGGTCGTCTCTTTGCTGGAGTATCGGAGCCGCGGAGTGCTCACCTCCGTGGTACGGGTTCCGGGCATTTCTCCCGGCCTTTCGTGGAAAATCCCGGTGGTCAGGGATGCAAACGTGGAGACTGCCATTGCCCTATTGGCCCAGGAGGCGACCAATGTCTCGGTCCGGCTGCTGAATGCGGCCGGGCAGCCTGTTGGAGAGCCCCGTGTCGAGCCGCTGGAGGCAGGCCAGACGGCGGGCTTTTACGTGCCTGAACGCTTCACAGTGCCGGCGTTCTTCGAGGGCAGCCTCGAGCTGAACGCGCCGTCGCCCGTCACTGTGATGGCACTGAGAAGCTCCGCGAATGCGAGCGGGGACATCTTCCTCACTCCTTTGCCGGCTTCTGTCCCGTCACAGGACGGAGTGCTTTACTTTGCGCAAGTGGCAGCCGGAGAGAGCTTTTCGACCGAGTTCCTGTTGCTTAATTCGCAGGCGAGCCGGGTCGACTCGAGGATCTCCTTCTTCAACGCGGATGGGAGTCCGGCTTTTGTCTATGACGGGGCGCCGACAGTCATGGTCTCGCTGGATCCTGGCCAAATGCAACGCCTTCGGCTGAACCGGCGGGCGGAACCGTTTTTCGGATATGCCCGCATCGAGACAACCGCGGGAGGCCTGCCGTCCGTTGCCGCAGTCCTGACGATCTGGCGGCTCGATTCGCCGGTTTCGGAAGTGGGGATACCGGCCTCG
>RPQK01000907.1 GCA_003819755.1 Acidobacteriota bacterium
ATATCCCGGCCAAGAGTGGGCTCAAAGACATCGACGAATCGACGGACGCTTACGACACCATTGACTGGCTGGTGAAGAACATTCCGAACAACAACGGGAAAGTGGGAATCTGGGGCATCTCCTACCCGGGTTTCTATGCCGCCATGGCCGCCATCGATGCGCACCCGGCCCTGAAGGCCTCGTCACCGCAAGCCCCGATCTCGGATTGGTTCCTCGGCGACGACTGGCGGCATAACGGAGCGTTCTTCCTGGCCCATGCCTTCAACTTCTTTCTCTTTTTCGGGCAGCCGTGGGTCGATCCCGGTTCCGTGCCTCCTCAAGCAGTTGGACGTTTTCAAATGGGAACCCCGGATGGCTACGATTTCTTCCTGCGTCTGGGCCCGCTTCGTAATATCGACGTGTCGCTTTTCAACCGGGAAGCGGCCTACTGGAACGAGCTGCTAAGTCACGATACCTACGACCAATACTGGCAGGCGCGCAACATTCGTCCGCATCTGAAAAACATCCGCCCGGCGATGATGACCGTGGGCGGTTGGTTCGACGCAGAAGACCTGCTTGGCCCGCTGGCGGTTTACCGGGCGACCGAGACCCAGAGTCCACAAGCGAACAACATCGTTGTAATGGGGCCGTGGTCGCATGGGGGGTGGATGGGTCCCGGAGACAAGCTGGGCGACGTGGCTTTTGCCACAGACACCGCCGAGTTCTTCCGGGACGAGATCATGCTCCCCTTCTTTGTCTATCACTTGAAGGGCAGAGACGATCCGAAGCTGCCAGAGGCGTATGTTTTCGAGACCGGGCGCAACCAATGGCGCAAACACGACAACTGGCCTCCGCAGGCAGCCGGCGAGCGCACTTTCTTCCTGGTGCCCGGCAGTAAGCTCTCCGGGGACGTCCCTGCGGCCGACGCTACCCAGGCTTTTGACGAATACGTCAGCGACCCGTCCAAACCGGTTCCGTTCACCGGCGAGATCGCCCCAGGAATGACGTATAACTACATGACCTCCGATCAACGCCTGGCGGCGCGCCGGCCCGATGTGCTGACGTATGAGACCGAACCTCTTGACCGCGACATGACGGTCGCCGGTCCGATCGAGTGCACATTGCACGTCTCGACAACCGGCACCGACTCTGATTGGGTGGTGAAGGTCATCGACGCGTACCCGGGCAATTTCCCGGATTCGGATCCGGTTGATGTCCGGATGGGCGGATACCAGCAGTTGGTCCGCGGGGAGCCGTTCCGCGGCCGTTTTCGAAACAGTTTCGAGAAACCGGAGCCCTTTGAGCCTGGCCGGGTTTCGAAGATCGCGTTCACAATGCCCGACATCTACCACACCTTCCGCCGCGGCCACCGGCTGATGGTTCACATCCAGAGCTCCTGGTTCCCGCTGGTCGATCGTAATCCTCAAAAATTTGTCCCGATCCACCAGGCCACGGAGGCCGACTTCCAGGAAGCGACCCAGCGAGTCTACCGTTCGCGCCAGTACCCATCATCAATCAAGGTGCGGGTTTTGGAGTAACGGCCGAGCGCTGACGGCTGACGGCTGCCGGCTGACCACTGCCCGCTTGGGCTGGCCTGTGATCGCTGGTTTGCGCGTTTTTTCCACCGCAAAGGGGCATAAGCGCTCAAATAAGAACCGAGAGTGGGGGCGTCCCCTGGGAGGCGTCTCGCCTGCACTGGGGCAAGGGGCGTCCCCTGGGAGCGCAGGCGTCCCGCCTGCACTGGGGCAAGGCGCGTCCCGCCCCGTCCGAGCCTCCCGCAAGGCCGATGGTGCCCGGCAGCGCGGACAGCGCGCGACGCCACTTGCCCCACAG
>RPQK01000908.1 GCA_003819755.1 Acidobacteriota bacterium
CAGAACGGAAGCGCGGTGATACGGCTCACCCGACTGGTCCCTGCAACAGCAGGTAACTCTCTGATGAGGAAGGGGGTGCACCGCGGAAGCCGGGCCATGACAAATATTGTTGGCATTGGAGGAATGAAATGAGAAAGCTATTGGTATTTTTCGCCTTGACATCGCTGGCTTTTGCCCAGTCGGGAACGATCGGCACCGGCACCAGCATATCGGTTCGGACCGCCGAAAAAATCAAAGTTAAGAAAAGCGACGGCCGGATATTCGCCGGCATCGTGGATCTGGATGTGAGGGATGCCAACAACAACGTTGCCATCCCAAGAGGCTCGCAGGTGGAACTAACCGTGAAGAAACTGGCGAAGAACGACCTGGTGCTCGATTTGGAATCGGTCACCGTAGGCGGGCAGCGGTTTGCGATAACCGCGGATGATGCGGTCATGGGTAACGAACAGAAGGACGGCATCGGTAAGAACAAGCGGACCGCCGAATACATTGGCGGCGGCGCGGTGCTGGGTACGATCATCGGCGCGATTGCCGGCGGCAAAAAAGGCGCCGCAATCGGCGCAGCAGCGGGAGCTGGAGCGGGCGCCGGCGCGCAGGTCCTGACCCGGGGCAAGAAGGTGGACGTGCCCGCTGAGTCCCTGGTGACGTTCCGTTTGGAGAAATCGCTCCGAATGGGAGTGCCCGACACGAGATTCACTCGCAACGGCCGTCGATATCGCCAGACGACTCAGTAGTGCTCAAACCGGATGGAGGCAGAAATGATTACACACGATGCAGACCGCTCTAATGCTGGTCGTGCCAGACCGCCCGCTTGGGGGCTCCGACACCCAGTCATGTTGACAGCGCTCGTCGCGCTTATGTTGACTCAGATGGCTTGGGCGCAGCGGACACCGCTGAAGCCGGGCTGGAATATGTTTTCACCGCAGCAGGATGTCGAAATGGGCCAACAGGTCTCTCGCGATGCGGAGCAGCAGGTGCCCATGCTCAACGACTCGCGGGTGGATAAGTACCTGAACAACCTGGGGCGCACCCTCGCCTCCCACGCGCCCGGCGAGAAGTATCCTTATCAATATAAATGTGTCAATGACCGGGCCATCAATGCTTTCGCGCTGCCCGGCGGATTTGTCTACATCAACCGCGGCGTCATCGAGGCTGCCGACAATGAAGCACAGCTTGCCGGGGTCATGGCGCACGAGACCGCGCACGTGGCCTTGCGCCACGGGACCAACCAGGCGACCAAGGCCTACATTGCTCAGGTTCCTCTAGCCATCCTCGGTGGCGCGCTGGGCAACAAGAACTCGGTGGCCGCTGTGATGGCGCAAATAGGCGCAGGATTTGCGACCAACTCGCTGTTACTCAAATATTCGCGAACAGCCGAGAGCCAGGCGGACGAGATGGGCACGCAAGTCCTGTACGATTCGGGTTACGACCCGCGCGCCATGGGGCAGTTTTTTGAAAAAATCCAGGGGGAAGAGGGGAGCGGGCGCCAGGTGGAGTTCTTCAGCAACCACCCGAACCCTGACAACCGTATCGAACGGGTGGACCAGGAAATTGGCCAGCTCGGCGCCCCGGTGCGCGGAGCAAAAACGGATTCACGGGAATTCCAGAACATCAAGAGCTATATCCAGTCACTCCCCGCGCCTCGGGGCGGCACGCAAAATCTGGCGGGGAACACCGGCAGCGGCAGGCGCAGCACCCATGGATTGCAGATACAGTCCGCGAGCTATGGCACCAGCGACAGGTTCACAGACGTGCGTGAGCTGTTACAGTCTCGTGTTCAGAACGACCGGCTGAGCTTCAAGGTGACCAATGCCTCAATGGGTGGCGATCCTGCCAAAAGCCAGAAGAAGACGCTGCGTCTCAACTATGGATGGGCTGGCAGGACCTACGACGTGACCGCAAAAGAAAATCAGCAGGTTTCCATTCCCACCGCCGCACAACAGCAGACGCAAACCGGGAGGTCGAGCGGGACACAACCCGAGTGGCCGTCAAACCGTTCGACGCCTTTCGAGAACTCTGTTTTGCGTATCAATCACCCGGACAACTGGCAGGCCTACGGGCAGGGAGATGCGACTTTCACGATAGCGCCCGACAGAGGCTTGGTCGACGATGGCCGGGGCAACCAGGCTTTGGCTTATGGCCTCATCGTGAACATGTATGAGCCTCGTTTTACCCGTAATGACCGCCAGCAGTTGCAGCCGCGAGGCTACGGGCAGTCATCACAAATGTCCCTGGAAGAGGCCACGGACCGGTTGATTGAAGATCTCCGCCTCTCCAACCAGGGGATGCGAATCATTCGCTCACCCGAGGACATCCGAGTCAATGGGGAGCGGGCTCTCTCCACCGACCTCTCCAACGAGTCCCCCCTGGGAGGGCGCGAGACGAATTGGCTGGTCACCGTGCCACGCCCGGAGGGTTTGCTCTTCTTTGTTTTTGTCGCGCCCGACCGCGACTTCCAGAGCTATAACCACGCCTTCCGGATCATGCTGGATTCGGTCCGCTTCCGCCAATAGATGCCGGGCGTAGCGCCAACGCACGGCTGCTGGGCGAGGTTGATTCCTCGCCCAGCTTTTGGGCTATGTTGGACTACAAGGAAATCCAGGGTCTCATTAAGGACACATTGAATAG
>RPQK01000909.1 GCA_003819755.1 Acidobacteriota bacterium
ACGGTCGCGCCTTCAGTCACTCGGTATTGCTTTCCGCCAGTCTTGATGATCGCGTACAAGATGCCCGCCTCCTTGTTGCTTTATCTACACAAACCTCTACCCGTTTGCTTGAAAAGAGATGATTATACCGACCGACTGCCAATGCTGTCAAAGAGTATGGGGGCAACCCGGCTGGCCGGAGGAAAGGACCTCAAGGACCTCAAGGACCCCAAGGACAAGAAGGACGAATTCGCGTTTCTTGTCCTTGAGGTCCTTGAGGTCCTTGAGGTCCTTTCCTCCGGCCCTTACACGTTGGTCTCCAATCAGTACCAACTTGTATCAATTCTTGTCAATTCTCCAATTTAGTGTACTTGAGTGTACTGTCTGTTGCTTTTTCCATGGGCTTTGATAGACTGCATTCCGAATTAAGGCATGCACTAATCGGATAGCGTCCTGATGGCGAAAGGTCATTGTCATGAATGGTGAGGCAGTCAGGGCTAAGCCCGCTGCAGCTTTAGTCGTGGGCGGCGGCATCAGTGGTATGAGGGCCGCGCTGGATTTGGCGGATGCGGGGTTGAAGGCTTACCTGGTCGAACAGACGGCCTGTCTGGGCGGCCGGGTCGCCCAGCTCGGTTTCATGTTCCCGCAGCATGACTGTGTTCTTTGTCGCGGCACTTCGGATCACGGGTATGGTTGCACCCGCCCCTCCATCTCACCCGCCTACATTCAGCATAATCAACATCCGAACATCGAAATCCTCACTTACACCCGAGTGGTTGACGTTCAGGGTCAGGCCGGAGATTTCACCGTCTCACTGCGGCAGGAACCACGTTATGTCGACCCGGCGAAGTGCACCAGTTGCGGGTTGTGTTCGGAGGTTTGCCCGGTGGAGCTGCCGGACAGCTACCAGCTGGGGATGACAACCCGCAAAGCGGTGCACAAAGTCGCCGCGCGCGCGATCCCCGACTCTTACTCGGTGGATCGGGGCCCATACTGCGACAACTGCGGCAAATGTGTCCCAGCCTGTCCAACGAAGGCCATTGACCTTGGCCAGCAGCCGCGACTCCTGAATCTCGAGGTGGGCGCCATTATTCTGGCGCTCGGTTTCGAGCTCTACGACGCTTCGGAGCTCGAGGAATTCGGGTACGGGCGTTATCCGGACGTGATGTCGGCCATGCAGTACGAGCGCCTGGCCAGCCGGTCAGGTCCGACCGAGGGCGCTATACGAAGGCCTTCCAATGGCCAGCCGCCCAAATCGATTGCCTGGCTGCAATGCATCGGGTCGCGGGATCGACAGAATGCCTATTGTTCGTCGATCTGCTGCATGTACGCGACGAAAGAAGCGATCCTGGCCAAACAGCGACTCGGGCCGGACATCAGCTGCAGCATCTTCCTGATGGACGAGCGCGCTTTTAATAAAGAATACAGCAAATACAGCGCGCGGGCTCGCAACCAGCACAACATCGAATATAACCGGTGCCGGGTATCGGCTATCCGGGAAGACCCGGCAACCAAAGAACTGATCCTGCGATTCGCCGACGTGTCCGGCGAGCTCAAGGAGCAACGGTTTGAGCTGGTAGTCCTGGCAACAGGGCTGCAGCCGCCCGGGACGGCTCGCCACCTGGCTGAAGTTCTTGACATAGAGCTGAATCCTCACGGTTTTTGCCAGACTGACAAGTTTGCTCCGCTGCAGACCACTCGGCCCGGAGTCTTCGTCTGCGGCGCGTTCTCTTCTCCCAAAAAGATTGTAGAGACGGTGATCGATGCGAGCGGCGCGGCTGCGGAGGTTATGCGTTTCCTCAACGACCGATTGCATACACATCCGTATACGCGTGCCTGGCCGTTCCTGGCTGTAGACGATTTTCCGCCCCAGAAGGACGTGAGCGAGCAAGCGCCTCGGACAGGCGTTTTTCTCTGTTCCTGCGGCGGAACGATCTCAAAGACGATCGATCTGGAAGCGCTCCGTGCCAAGGCCAGCCAGATGCCCGGCGTGGTACACACCCAGGTACTCGACCTCGCCTGCTTCAGCGAGGGGCTATCACAGATCGAACAGCGAATTAGAGATGCCTCGCTCAACCGGGTTGTCGTGGCGGCCTGCAGTGCTCGCACGCACGAGGCTGCTTTCCAGCGGACACTGCTTCAGGCCGGCCTCAACCCATACTTGCTCGAAACGGTGAACCTGCGCGAGCAGTGCGCTCAGGTTCACCTGCAGGAGCCCCAGCTGGCGACCCGCAAGGCGGGCGAGTTGATTCGCGGCGCAGTCGGTCGAGTTGCGGCGGCGCAGCCGATCAGCAGAGAGAAGAGCCGGTGCCTGCCGGCGGCGCTCGTGATCGGCGGCGGTGTTGCCGGAATGACGGCCGCCCTGGCGATCGCCGATAGCGGATATGAAGTGCACTTGATCGAGCGGGCGCAGAGACTGGGCGGAAATCTCCTCGACCTTTATTATGTCGCTGAAGGGTACAATCCGCAGCGGCTGCTCCGCGATCTGATCAACCGGGTCCGCAGCCATCAAAACATCACCACGCATACACGGGCGGAGGTCGTGGGACACTCCGGTCACGTCGGGAATTTCCAGACCGAGGTGGCCACCAGGCGCCAGGAC
>RPQK01000910.1 GCA_003819755.1 Acidobacteriota bacterium
GAATTCAAGGCGGTGGAACCAAATCCTCGCTGCTTCCCGAAGCCGGTAACGTTGTGTCGACGGCTTGTCTCAAGGGCGTGACCGAGTGCGCCCCACATGACCTTTACGTATCCGTCCGCGCCGGAACCACGCTGGAGGAACTGCGGCAGGAACTAGAGGGAACAGGCATGCAGGTTCCTCTCGCTTCTCCGTGGCCCGACGCGACCATCGGCGGAATCGTCTCCTCGAACTTCAACGGCCCCCTCCGGTGTCTTTACGGAGGCTTGCGTGACCTGCTCCTTTCCGTGACCGCGGTTCTACCGGACGGTCGGGTGCTTCGCCTTGGGCGTCCCTTTGCGAAGGATGTGGCGGGGTACGACTTGAAAAAACTATTCATCGGCGCCCGGGGATCTCTCGGCCTTCTGACCGATGTGACTCTCCGGCTTTTTCCCCTGCCCCGGCTGCGTCAAAACCTCGTCATTTCTGTTCCTGATGCGGCCGAGGGGCTGCGAGGCGCAAAGATCATCCGGGATATCTACCGCCTGTGCTCAGGACTGGTTTTCGCCGGTTCGCCCTGCTCGCTTGTCTGCACGCTCGAAGGGCTTCCGGAAGAAGTGGATTTCGAAGCGTCCCTGATTGCTGATCGCCTGTCGGCAGAAGGGTTGACCGGCATTACACAAAGCGCAGAATCAAGTACGACCGATGCCTGGTGCAATTTCCTGGCTGGAACTGGACCGGAGACGACCACCTTTCGATTGGGAATCCCGTTCCGGGCGGTTGGCAGCATGTTGCAGGAAACAGTCAGACTCGCGGACACCGAATGCTTCGCCGATCTCGCTAACGGATTGGTCTACTTGCGCATGCCGGCAGAATCGGCTTCGCGGCGACCCGTTGTGGAAGCCACATGCTCAAACGGCGGGTACGCCCTGATGATCGGAGGTCCGGCCAGGCGGTTCCGCCCGGAAGAAATGTACGGCTACGAGCCTGACAGCGCCGCGTTGACAAAGGCGCTCAGAGCCCGCTGGGATCCGCGGGGGATCATGGTGACCGGGTGACCGAACCCCGAAGGGGGTGAGGGAACCCTGTCACCCCGCCATCCTCTCGAAGGCCTCCAGCACTTCCTGCTGTGACGCGGTTCCTGTGGTGCCTAGTTTGCGAATCGTGACCGACGCCGCCAGATTGCCGATTTCGCCCGCCTCGACCAGGCTCGCCCCCGAACACAGCGCGGCCACGATTCCGGCCGTCGCGCTGTCGCCAGCCCCGACGATGTCGATGGGCCCGCAAACAGGGACGGCCGGGCAGTGCCAACTTTTCCTCCCATCGTAAATCAAGATTCCCTGCTCTCCTCGGGTCAAAAACACCGGCTTTCGAGCTATCCGGTAAAGACCTCGCACCAGCTTGTCCTCGTCCAATCCGGTTCCGACAACCGCGGCCGCTTCTTTCTCGTTCGGTTTGATCATTACTTCGCTGAACTTGCCAATCCGGGAGCGCGAATCAGCGAAAAACACCTTGCCCCTGTTCTGAACGGATAACCTCGCCAGTTCGGCCCGAACCTTGGCGGTGACAACACCGCATTCGTCCTCGTCCACCTGGTCCCCAATAATCACCCCGTCGACCGATTGCACGGCGGCCCGGAGGTTGGCCAAAACCCGCTGTTCCAGCACGAAGGGTGTGGCCGAGCGGTTTTTAATATCGATCCGTTCCATCTCGTCCTCGGTCCCGTCCGGGAGCTTCTTCATCGGTTTCGTATATGTCGGAGTGGAGCGATCGGCCGCCATGACCATGAGCTCGGTTCCCACGCCACGCTCCTTCAAACCGCGCACAAGCTCATAGCCATTGCCGTCGTCCCCGATAATGCCCATCGCTTCCACTTGGGCCCCCATGGCGACCAGATTTGAACAGACCGTTCCTGCGGCTCCCGGACTGTTTCTAATTTCAACGACCTGGCGGGCCTCCAACCCGGTTTCGATCGAAGTCTCAGTCAGGCTCGGATCAACGACCAGGTACTCGTCCAGAAAGTAATCGCCGAGCACGAGAAGGCGCACCCGGCAGAAGCCACGCAAGATGTCCTTAAGTCTCTGACTTTCCAAGGCTCAGCTCCTTCAGATGAGAATACAGGGTAGGGAGGGTCTGGCGGTGATCGCCTTGCAGATAATAACTCGTCCCTCCGTCCCGTACTGTGCGCACGAGAATCGTCTTCAGCGGTCGGTAGTAATAACGGAAGTCGTTGCGAAGAGGTTCTTCGGTCAGGTCCGTCGGGAGCGGGAACAGGTCAAACACCGCCGTTGTGAATTGGC
>RPQK01000911.1 GCA_003819755.1 Acidobacteriota bacterium
CGTGGCGATGCTGGGCCTCCTGTTGCCCTTCATGAACAAGGTGATATTCGATAGTGTCATCCCGGGGGCGGTGAAGTCGATGGTCCCGGCCATCGCGGCGCTCCTGTTCGGAGCGGCAGCGAGCATGGCTTTGTTTGGAGTTGTCAGGGGCATTATCCTGAACCGCCTGCAGCAGAAAATCAGCCTGTCCGTGCAGCCGGCGGGCATGATGCGGCTGCTGGCCCTGCCCGCGACTTTCTTCAAAGAGTACTCCGCCGGTGAACTGTCCAGCCGGATTATGAGCTTGAACGCCCTGTGCAGCGCTCTTTCTAACGCAACGCTAACGGTCGGCCTTACCGCGTTGTTCTCGGTGGTGTACCTGTTCCAGATGAGGAGTTTCGCGCCTGCATTGGCCGGACCCGCCATCCTGATCCTGGCCGCATCGCTCGTTCTGTCGGTGCTTTCGAGTTGGTGGCAGTTGAGGGTCACTTCCAGGAGGATGCGAGTTGCAGCCCGACTGAACGGGCTCATCTTCGCCATGATCGCGGGAATCCAAAAAATCAAGCTCGCCGGGGCGGAAAAAAGAGCATTTGCCAGGTGGGCCCAGGCCTATAGGGACGAAGCGACGCTCGCCTACGCACCGCCGGTTTTCCTCCGTATCCATACTGCGGTGGCGACTCTCATCGCGACGGCCGGAACTGTTTGGCTCTACTATACCGCTGGCGCCGCCAGAGTCTCTCCGGCCGATTACATGGCGTTCAACGTCGCGTATGGTGCAGCCAGCGGTGCCATTCTGGCCTTGTCGGGAATCGTCCTGACGGTGTCTGGAGTCAAGCCTCTGCTCGAAATGGTTCAGCCGGTTCTTCAGGCGGTGCCGGAAACGTCGGCCACCAAGAAGATCGTTACGTCGATGTCGGGGATGATCGAAATCAACGGTCTCTCCTTCCGCTACACGCCCGAAGGCCCGTTGATACTCAAGGACTTCGATTTCAAGGTCTATCCTGGCGAGTACGTGGCGCTGGTGGGAAAAACCGGGTGCGGGAAGTCGACGGTCCTGCGGCTCCTGCTCGGCTTCGAAAAACCGGAATCAGGCGCTATTTACTATGACGGAAACAACCTCGAACGGCTTGATTTGTCGTCTGTTCGCCAGTCGATCGGCTCAGTTCTCCAAACCAGCCGGCTCTTCCCCGGCGACGTCTTCTCCAACATCGTTATGACCGCTCCCTGGAAGACCATGGATAACGCCTGGGAGGCCGCGCGGCTGGCAGGTGTGGAAGAAGACATCCGAGCCATGCCAATGGGCATGCAAACGATCATCTCTGAGGGAAGCGGCGGGGTTTCCGGAGGCCAACGGCAGCGCATCCTGATTGCCCGCGCCATCATCTCGAAACCGAGCATCCTGCTTTTTGACGAAGCCACGAGCGCGCTCGACAATGTCATTCAGAAGCAAGTGACCGATAGCCTGGCCAAACTTCGCTGTACGCGGGTCGTCGTCGCACACCGGCTCTCAACCGTGCGCGACTGCGGTCGGATCCTCGTGATGGAGGAGGGGAGAATCGTCGAGGAAGGGGACTACCAAGCCTTGATGGCGAGGCAGGGCCGCTTCTACGAGCTAGCCATAAAGCAGGTCGTTTAGCCGTCCACCGTGAGCGCAGCGAGCCTTCGGAGTGCGCAAGCCGATGCTGCGCCTTTCTTTCCAGAACAGTGAGCACCGGCAAACGTCAAAGAAGGCGCAAGCATGCCTTGTGCACCCCGAAGGCTTGCTGCGCTCGCGATTGTTTCCCCGCCCAGTTTGACACTTCTCTTGTTAGATTTGCAGGGGCCGACAGCAGATGACAGCAGGGGTCACAGCAGGGGTCGGACCTGAGGAAAGGCAGACGGCACTAAGCAATCATGCGGTTGGGATGGCGCAAAACAAGCCTTAGAACGCAAAAACGGGCTTGATTCTGCGTTCTAAGGTGGAGCAGACTCGGACGCGGAGGTTACGGCGTGCCCCGCTCCAATCGCTACATCCTGCCGGGTTACATCTACCACGTGACCCACCGTTGCCATAATCGACGCTTCCTTCTGAAGATTGGCTTAGACCGGACCGAGTATCGGGAACGGCTTCGACTCGCTCTCCAGGAGTATCGGATTTCGCTGTTCGCTTACTGCATCACCTCCAACCACACGCTCTCCTGCTGGTCTGTCGGGTCAAAAACGATATCAGCCGAATGATGCAGGCACTGGAGGGAGACTATGCCCAGTACTACAA
>RPQK01000912.1 GCA_003819755.1 Acidobacteriota bacterium
CAGGGAAGCTTCGTCGGCATTGCTTTCCGTGTTCAGTATGCCAAGACTTTCGACGCTGTCTACTTTCGTCCTTTCAACTTCCGCGCGCCTGACCAGGAGCGGAAGGCTCACTCGGTCCAGTACGTCTCACACCCCGATTGGACCTGGAATCGACTCCGTAACGAACGGACCGGCCAGTACGAAAAAGCGATCGACCCGGCACCCGATGGCGATCAGTGGATTCACGCCCGGATCGTGATCCGAAGACCGAAAGTCGAAGTCTATGTCAACGGAGCAACGACCCCCAGCCTCGTCGTCGATGAATTGAGTCCCCGAACCGATGGGTCGGTGGGTTTCTTCGTCGGCAACGGCTCGCCGGGTGCGTTCGCAAACCTGAAGATCACGGCACAGAAGTAGCGCCCAACTGTCGGACCTGGGGCACCCGCTCGCCCTTTTCATGATCGCGGGTGCCCCAGGGGCCATGAGACTCCCTAAAAGGCCTCGCCGCAGCCCTTTTTCAACACCCTCCCGCCGTGCGCCGTTCTGTAAGGCGGTTTCCGTGCTCGATCGGCACAAGGATAGCGGAGTCTTTTTCCGGAACTTTTTCTGACCTGGTGATGAATATATTGGTGAAGGCAGTCTTGAATGAGAGAAGTACCAGGATCGGATTCTGAGCTTTTGCGCGCGATCAGGTCGGGGGACGAAGAGGCTTTTCGCACCATCTATTCCCGGCTGCAAGGCCAGGCTTTCCGCTTCGCGCTGCATATGACGGGCTCGCGAACCCTGGCGGAGGACGCGGTCCAGGAAACGTTTCTGGCTCTTATCCATAAGTCCGAAGGATTCGATGCGGTAAAAGGCTCGCTCGCGGCGTTTGTTCTTGGAATCGTACGAAACTGCGTGCTGCGTCGACTTAAACAAGAGGCGGCTTTCGTTTCCGTGGCGGGCAGCGAAGCGGAAGCCGGAGACGCGCGCGAACCGGCAGCCGATTCGAATCCGCTGACCGAGCTAGGGCGATCGGAAACGGTGAAGCGCGTGAGAGATGCCGTTCTTTCGCTGCCGCTCCATTACCGGGAAGTGGTGGTGCTCTGCGAACTGGAGGAGAAAAGCTACGAGGAAGCCGCGCAGTCTCTGGGCTGCTCTCCCGGCACGGTCCGGTCACGCCTTCACCGCGCGCGAGCTTTGCTCCTGACAAAACTGAAGGCCATTGAAAACGGGCCCGAAATGTTGAAAGCAAGATCACGAAGGTGCCTGGCATGAAACCCGACGAGCTTTTAGAACACGAAGACGAGCGAACGGTCTCCCTGGCGCTGGCGCGTCTTCGAGACGCTTATGCCGACGAGCAGGCATCGCCCGTTACCGAAGAACGCCTCCTCAATGAGCTCAGGCGGGCGGCGCATGAAGCGGCCGGTAAACGGGCGGGACTGGCTCTCGGCGCCCGTCAAGGCAGCGCGTGGAGGCGGGCCGTTCCTTTCGCCCTTGCCGCGCTTTTGCTTGTCGCCTGCGGGTTCGTTATTTGGCTGGTTCTTTACTCGGAGTCGGCGACGCCAACGCAGCTCACGCCTGCGGCCGATCTGAAACGCGTAAAGGACGTTCCGAAGACGGAAGTTGCCCCGAAAGCAGTGGCAAATGAAGCGAACCGCGCTTCAACGCAACAGAAGACGGCGAGTCAGCTAACTACCACAGCATCCGGGAGCCGGGATCGCAGGGCAGCGAGGAGACCCGGGACGACGAAGGCGCTGGCACGGACGGGGCGGGACGCCCCTCGCCTTAGTGCAGGCGGGACGTCTGAGCTCCCAGCCCAGGAGAGTGTCTTCATTCCGACCATGGTGCCGGTGGGAAGGGAGTCAGATTACGGACTCCACCTGGTGAGAATGGAGTTGCCCAGGAAGACGATGATGTCCTTCGGCCTGCCGGTTGATCCGCGGCAACTGAGCAGGCCGGTTAAAGCGGACCTGATCATTGGGCCGGATGGTCTGACTCGGGCCATTCGGTTCGTCGCTCAGTAATTTTGGAGAGTAATTATGAAAACAAGAAAACCAGCATTCGCGTTCGTGGCTCTGTTCCTGTTGATCCTGGCTCCCGTGATCGCCGACGATGACGCAAAGACCAAGACAATTGAGAAAGACGTCATTTTCACCGCCCCAGCCCCTCCCCCCGATATCGCCTTCGGCCCGATGGTGTTTGA
>RPQK01000913.1 GCA_003819755.1 Acidobacteriota bacterium
CCAAAAAGGCGGCCGTCCGGATCGATCAATTCCTGATGAAGTCTCGCTCGACACTGAAGCACCTGAACACGGAACCGGTTGATGTCGAAGCCGTCCTGGTGAGGCACGGCGGCCAGATGCGGCGGTGGCGAGTCCCAATCGCGCCCGATTCGCCAGCCACGCCTTTGCCCTTGCAGGCCTGCCGGCCGGTTTTGAGCGATCGGGAGGCGGTCGAGGAGGCGTCCCGTTGTTTTCGTTGCGGTTGCGGTGAGGGATGCATGATCTGCCACGACATCTGCAAGATGTTTGCGTATCGCAGGGAAAATACTTTCGTGACGCTCGATGAAGACCAGTGCGTCGGCTGTGGCATGTGCGTCTGGCGGTGCCCAAATCAGAACATCGAGATGATCCAGACATCACAGGCGCCAATTTGAATCAATGAGAGCGGCGTCTACCCGCCGTTTAAGGAAAACATCTATGACCTTTCTCGAATCGACATTCGGGCTGCAGGGAAAGACGGCAGTCATCACCGGTGGGGCAGGAACATTGTGCGGCGCTATTGGCGAGGCTTATATCCGCGCTGGCGGGAACGTCATCCTTTGGGACATTCGTGCAGAAGCGCTCAGTGCCAGGGTCGGCCAGTTGAACGAGGCCTGCGGGTGTTGCGGGCGAGTGGACGCGGTAGAGGTGGATCTTCTGAATGAGCCGTCGATTCAGGAAGCGCTGACCAAGTCGGTTACGAAGTTCGGGCGGGTCGACGTGCTTGTCAACGGGGCAGGCGGCAATCGGGGCAAGTGCGCGTTGACCGACGTCAAGGAAGAGGACTTCGAATTCGTCCTGAAACTCAATCTGATTGCCGGATGCCTGCTGCCTACGAAGCACTTTGCGCGCTATTGGATTGAGAACCGGATTCGAGGAGCGGTTCTCAACATCGCCTCCATGGCCGCCTTTTCCCCGCTTTCAGGTGTCTGGGCCTACTCGGCCGCCAAGGCGGCCGTGATGAATCAGACGATGGCGCACGCCAAAGAACTGGCGCCTTGGGGAATTCGCGTCAATGGCATCGCCCCGGGATTCTTTGTCGCCGACCAAAATCGGCGGCTGCTTTTGAACGAGGACGGGAGTCTGACCCAGAGAGGCAGGGACGTGATAGCCCATACGCCGATGCAGCGGTTCGGTGACCCAAATGATCTCGCTGCCGCAGCCGTGTTTCTCGCAGCCGACGGAGCGGCATTTGTTTCGGGAGTCACCTTGCCGGTCGACGGCGCTTTTCTCTGCCATAGCATCTGAACAGCCCCATTCGGGCAGGCTAACCCAACTTTCGGAAGTTGGGCTAAATCGGGAGTAAACGATGGCGAAATTTCGAGTGCTCATCGTAGACAATCGCTATCCTTCGTACGATGAAGAACGCGCAGTTCTAAGCAGGATTGACGCGGATATCCTTGTGGAGCCGAGCGAGCAGGAGGACCGCCTGGCTGCCGCCGCAGCCGATGTCGACGGTCTGATCGTGAACCTGGCGCCCATTACCGGGAACATCATTCGGTCCATGCGTCGCTGCAAGTGCATCTCGCGTTACGGGGTCGGTTATGACAACATCGACGTCCGGGCGGCGCGCGAAAAAGGAATTCACCTGGCCAACGTCCCCGACTATTGCAGTGAGGACGTGTCGGACCAGGCGATGGCGCTGTTCCTCGATTGCGTTCGCAAGGTGTCCCGAAAAGACCGGTGCGTTCGCGCTGGACAATGGAATCTGACCAGTCTGCAGAGAGTCTATCGAATCGCCGGGAAGACGTTCGGATTCGTCGGCTACGGCCTGATTGCCCGGAGCCTGCACAGGAAGCTCCGAGGGTTCAACCTGGGACGAATACTTGTGTTCGACCCGTTCGTCACGGCGGATAGCGCGGGAAGCGCCAAAGTCGAACTGACCGATCTCGACACCCTGTGCCGCGAGTCCGACTTCATCTCTATCCACGTTCCTCTTCGATCCTCCACGAGGGAAATGATCGGCGAAAGACAGTTCTCGCTGATGAAAAGCGGTGCGATCCTCATCAATACATCCCGCGGGGCCGTTATCCACGAACAGGCGTTGATTAGCGCCTTGAAGTCAGGGCGGATCGCGTGCGCCGGCTTGGACGTCTTCGCGACGGAGCCCCTGC
>RPQK01000914.1 GCA_003819755.1 Acidobacteriota bacterium
CGATCGAGGTAAGGGTGGCCGCATTGGAGGGAATGGGGAAACTGGGTGACGCCTCCCAGGTTCTGCCGCTGGCCAAGATCGCCGCCGATTCCGAGGGGGCTGAACGAGGCGCCGCTCGTCTAAGCTTGTACCGCCTGAAGGCGGAAGGGGTCGACAAGGCGATCCTCGACAATCTCGATTCCGGGTCTGCCAGGGTGAAGATCGAGCTGGTTCGCGCGACCGGGGAGCGCCGGATCGAAGCGGCCGCCGACGCCCTCCTGAAGACCGCGAAAGATTCGAACCCGGAGGTCCGGCGCGAATCCCGCCGCGCTCTCCGCGAGACCGCCCAGACCAGCCATATCCCTGCGCTGCTGCAACTTCTTGATCAGTCAAAGAGCGCCTCGGAACGCGCCGACATCGAAATGGCTTTGGTCAGCACTGTCAGGCGCTATGAGATGGCGGGAGTCGACCCCGTCGTTTCGGCTCTGGGGAGTTCGGCAAACATCGACACAAAAGCCTCGTTGCTGATCGTACTCGGCCGTCTGGGCCAGCCTCAAGGCCTGCAGCTGTTGCGTGCGGCTTTGAAGGACGATCAGACGACGGTTCAGCGCGCCGCCATCCTCGGCCTGACCGAATGGCCCACGCCGGAGCCACTCGACGATCTCTTGCAGGCGGCCAGAACGAGTACCGTGCGCAGTCATCAGGTCCTGGCTCTGAGAGGCTACCTGCGGCTCGTCGGGGTAAGGTCGAGGCGATCAAGGGCTGAAAGCGTGAAGCTGCTCGAAGACGGCCTGAAGCTGGCACAGCAGGATGATGAAAAGAAGGCCATCCTGTCGCTGCTTCCCAGGTTTGCCTCTCCCCAAGCGCTCAAGGTTGCGGAAAGCCTGCAAGAGGGTTCAGTCGCCGAGGAAGCCAAGCAGGCCATCGAGCGGATCAAGCGGTCAATGCCGTAGGGCACGGACCACCACGGACTGACACGGACGAACACGGACAGGCACGGACAGGCTCAATTGGGCCTGTCCGTGCCTGTTCGTGCTACTTCTGCCGGTAAATCCCCTGTGGGTCCGCCCCCTGCATGCCCGCGTTGTAGGTTCTCTCATCCACTGGGCTCAGCTCCCGCACCATCTCCTCGTCCAGAAGTTCAAAACTGGGGATGTGGTCCAGCTTGTCCGCGATCTTTTCCAGCTCGTCGTCGGATGTCATCCAGCTCAGTTCGTCGAAAGCCGTCAGATCGAGCGGTACTGTGTAACCGCGCAGCGTCTTCTCCCGCTCCAGGTTGTAGTACGAGTCGAAATAGGAGATGACCAGCTCCCTGAGGCTCCGGTAGATCGGCTCCCGGAACCGCAAACCAACAAAATTCGATTTCGCTACGGCCCCAAACCGGCCTTTGCGCTTGAAAATGGCCAGTAGGTGGTCATCGTCCCTGACAGCCTTCATGTCGACGATCCGGGGCGGATGGCCGATCAGCCGGAGGGCAGCGGCAGCAAACAGGGCGCCGTCGAGGCAATGAGCCTTCCGGTCCCGCAACACGCTTCGGGGTGAGCGGTAAACCGGATCGGTGCTGTACCGGATGGAATCAAGGAAGCATTGAATCTTGGCCGGCGTGTCGAGCTCGCGCAGAATGCTCCGCTCTTCGGGAGTCCACACCTCTAAGGGGCCGGGAGTGGGCCTGTTCATCGCGACAATTCCTCGGCCTGCTCAATCAGTTTCTCGACTGCCCGCAATCCTCCCGACCAGAATCCCGGGTCCTTGACATCCACGCCGGTGTCCGCCAGCAACCGCTCCGGCCAGTCCGACCCACCCGCCTCCAGAAGGCGCACGTACTTTTGCACGAAAGCGTCCCCTTGTTCGGTGTAAACCTGGTACAACGAGAGCACCAGGAGCTCGCCGAAGGCATAAGCGTACACGTAACCCGGGGTATGTATGAAGTGAGGAATGTAGCTCCACCAGGTCCCGTAATAGTCGTTCAGCCTCACGCTTTCCTGGAACATCGCCTGCTGGCTGTCAATCCACAGGGCTCCGAACCTGTCGGCCGGAAGCTCCCCTTCGCTTCGTCGCGCCCGGTGGATGGAATCCTCAAAACGGTTCATCGCGACCTGGCGGAAGACCG
>RPQK01000915.1 GCA_003819755.1 Acidobacteriota bacterium
CCGCCGGCAGCTCCCGGTATCCCTTTCTCACCTCGGTTCTTAGCCTCTTCCCGCCTTCCGTGTCTCCTTCTGGAAGCGATCTTGCTTTCTATATATAAACCGGTCCCTCTGTTTACATCTCAGGCAAGTCGATGCCTTTCAACCAAGAAAGGAAGGTTTATGAAGCGCTTGCTTGTTTTTGCGGTCACGCTGGCCCTGTGCTCGTCGCCGTTGGTTTTCGCCCAGGGAGGGGCGGGAATGACAACGGGCACGATCAGCGGCGTAGTGAAAGACCCGACTGGAGCCGTGATTCCGGGCGCCGAGGTCGTTGTCAATAATGTGGACACCGACGCCAAGCGAACCGTCGTCTCGGATGACAGCGGGTTTTACACGGTCCCCAATATTCCTACCGGCAACTACACCATCTCGGTGACGATGCCTGGGTTCAAGACGACAACCTCGCATGCCTTCAAGGTCGATATCCGGTCCAACCGGGTCGTTGACCTTACTCTTGAGGTCGGATCCGTCGATGAGCAGATCACGGTGGAAGGCGCGTCGTCGGCCCAAGTCGAGTTGCGAAGCGGTGAAGTCGGCAACCTGATCTCCGGCGAGCAGGTAACCGAACTGCCGCTGAACGGACGCAGTTTTGTCCAGCTGAGTCTCCTGGTCCCGGGGGCTTCAGCGGCTCAAGACGCCAATGTCCGTTTTACTGGTCTTTTCGCCGGCGTCGACATCTCCTTCAGCGGCAGTCCCTCGAACGCGAACATGTGGCTCGTCGACGGTACCAACAACGTGGATATCGGCTCGGGGCGTACGATTCTGACCTATCCCTCCGTCGATTCGATCGCGGAGTTCAAAATCCAGCGCAACAGCTACACAGCGGACATGGCCGCTTCTTCCGGTGCTCAGGTCAACGTCGTCACAAAGAGCGGAACCAACGAGTTCCACGGCAGTGTGTACGAGTTCCATCGCAACAGCGCGCTCAACGCGAGTAACTTCTTCCTCAACAGGGCCGGTCAGGATAAGCAGGCCCTGGTCTACAACAACTTCGGTTACACGATCGGCGGCCCCATCGTGAGGGACCGGGCGTTCTTCTTCTGGTCGCAGGAGTGGCGCCGGGAAGGCCGTGGAATTCCCAGGCAGGCCTTGGTTCCCACTGAACTGGAACGCCAGGGTGACTTCAGTGGCCCGAACACCCGGGATTACCCCGATCCAGTCGATCCTTTGACCGGTCAGCCGTTCCCCGGCAACCGGATTCCTGCCGACCGTCTGAGCCCGGCGGGTCAGGCTTTACTCAACCTCTACCCGCTGCCTACCGTTGCTCTCGACCCCTCCGACCTTGACCGCTTTAACTGGGTCGCAGCGCCTAAGACGCCGATCAAGACCCGCCAGGAACAAATTCGTGGAGACTGGAACATCACGGAGAAACACTCGGTGATGGGTCGGATGACTCTCGATACCTGGAAGAATCCAGCCCCCAGCTTCGTGGAAGGCGGCCTTTGGGGCGACGATCCTTTCCCGGTCGTCGACTCGAACTGGGACCAGCCCGGACACAGCTTAACCACTCAATGGACGTCGACCTTTGGCTCAGGAACCGTTAACCAGGTGAATTTCTCCTGGTCCGGCAACGAAATCAAGGTCGAACGCGGGTCGGGCGAGGCCGAGAATAGTGCGGTCACGGCCGCTATCCCCGAGGTGTTTCCGGGACCGGAAGATCGGGGCCACGCGGTCTTCTGGGGTGATCCGCTGGGCCACGACCTCTGGAATCAGCCTCCCTGGCAGAACCAGCAGGACCTGTTCGTATGGAAGGATGACTTCTCGAGGGTCATGGGCGACCACTCCTTCAAAGCAGGCGCCCTGTTCAGCACAAACCAGAAAGACGAAGACATCGACAACAACTCGGCCGCCTATTCCCCGCAATTCTGGTCTGATGGCGGAGAAGCGATTCCCGGCGGCACCCCCGGCCCGGGCTGGGGACCAGCCGAGGCTCTCGGTCGTGACGATCAGGTGACCGGGAACGGAATTGCCGATCTGATGCTCAAGGGCACCGCCTGGGGCGGCGGGACGGAAAGCAACACGAACCCCCGTTCGCGGGTCAG
>RPQK01000916.1 GCA_003819755.1 Acidobacteriota bacterium
CGCACGATGGGGGTGACCAAACGATGCTGATCCTGGTTACGGAAAACAACTGGACGAATGGGTACGTGGGAACGCGGAAGATGCGCAAAGAGTTATTGTTGAACTGATCTGGAGGCTGGTGGCGGCTTCCTCCCCGAATCCACGAGAACGTCGGTTCCCCCTGCCGGACAGCGTGGGTCAGCCCGGTCCGGATGGAATCCTGGACGCCGTGATCGGCCTCGAACCGTTCGTACCCGAAGGCCGGTCTCTGTGGGAAATCGGGACCGGGTTGAAAGCCGGGGCCAAAGCGACTTCAGACTACAACGACCTGACCAAAGCCGTTCCCGAAGATTCACGTCCCGATGCGACTTTCATCTTTGTAACGCCTCTGTCAGGACGCAGGGAGTGGCCACACACCTGGAAGGGAAATGCCCAAGCCGCTTGGGTAAAGAAACGCCTGAAACTCAATGAGTGGAAAGACGTGCGAGTTATTGACGCCACGAAAATGATTGACTGGCTTCACCACTTTCCGGCGGTCGAAGTTTGGCTTGCCCAGAAGATCCGTAATCTTCCGTCTGGGCAAGTTGAGATCCCAGAGCAGCGATGGAATGACCTGAGATCAATTGGTGAACCGCTTCCCTTGATCGTTGATATCTTCCTGGCCAATCGTGAGCCGGCCTGCGCAAGACTAAAGGATGTCTTGGCTGACACCGTCGTTCAGCTCAAGCTGGCAACCCACTATCCTGATCAGGTCACCGACTTCGTGGCGGCCTATGTTGCCTCGCTGGACATTGAGAGTCAGGTAGACGCAGCGACTCGTTGCCTGATTGTTTCTGGGGTTGATGCGTGGAACACGGTCTGCAGTTATAAAACCAAGCACATACTCATCGCCGATGCCGCTCTCGATTTGAACGGCGATGCAGGTACGAAGCTCATCCAAAAAGCACGCAGAGCAGGTCACTCCGTTGTCTTCGGCGGTCCGCAGGGTGGAATCCCGGATCCGGCGAGTGCACCGCTGCCGATGCCTCGTCCCAATCAGCTCCGTGAAGCGCTCGTAAAAAGCGGGTACGGCGAGGAACGAGCTCGAACGCTTGCGCAGAGGAGTGACGGAAATCTCGCTTCGTTGCTTCGCTGTCTTCAGAACCTTTCGCTGCTGCCCGAGTGGGCGGAAACAAGTGGCGCTGCGGAACTGGCGATCGCAGCAATCCTAGGATCTTGGTGCGATAAGCTGGATGGGGATCGGGCAGCAGTCGAGGGTCTCGCGGGAAAACAATACGGGGAGTGGATCGGGACAATGCGTGAAATTGCGCTCCGCCCGGGCACTCCCCTTGTCCAACGAGATGGGAATTGGAAGTTCATTGCCCGCTATGAAGGGTGGTATACCCTAGGTCCGAAGCTCTTTGATGAACATCTCAACAGGCTACTTGACATTGCCATATCTGTCTTGCGCGAGGATGACCCTCAATTTGCTCTCCCGCCGGAGGAACGATATGCGTCCAGCATTCACGGGAAAGTATTAACGCATTCGCATATCCTACGTACTGGTATTGCTGAGTCCCTGGCACTCGTTGGGAGTCACTCAAGGGCGCTAGAGTCCTGCACTTTCGGGAAAGCAGAATCAACGGCCGCCATTGCTGTTCGAAAGATCCTGGCAGAGTCCGACTGGGTGCGTTGGGCCAGTGTTGACAACCTGCTTCCTCTTCTTTCAGAGGCCGCACCCGGAGAATTCCTCGATGCCGTCGAGAGAGCGTTGCATCGCAACCCGTGCCCGTTTGATGCATTGTTCGCGCAGGAAGGACGTGGCATTACTGGCGGAACGAACTACTTAACTGGTCTGCTTTGGGCCCTTGAAACGCTGGCGTGGGACGGAGACTACCTTGTCCGGGTCGCCATTTGCCTGGCGGAACTCGCTGCTCGAGATCCAGGTGGGCAGTGGGCAAATAGGCCGGCGAATTCGCTAACCACTGTTTTGCTGCCGTGGTTGCCGCAGACATGTGCCTCCATGAGTAAACGAGTGGCGGCAGCTA
>RPQK01000917.1 GCA_003819755.1 Acidobacteriota bacterium
CTTAACAGCATTGGGTCCGACCCAGACGAAGCCCTTCCAGGTCCGACCCAGACGAAGCCCTCATCTGCGCGCTGATGAGGGCCTTCGTCGGTCTGTTTGGGGTGGTTGCGTATTCGATTTCCCGGCGCACCCGGGAAATGGCCGTCCGGCGTGCCTTCGGAGCAACCGAGCGGCGATGTGATGATGATGTCCATTAAGAAAGGGCTTGCCATCGGTGGACTGGGCGTGGTCGTCGGCGCGGCACTGTCGTTCGCGCTCCTCCGCCTCATGGTTGGTTTACTCTACGGCATCACTTCCGCGAGCCCCGTCGTATTGGCCGCCATTTCCGGCAGCATTCTTGTGCTCTCAGCCATGGCTGCATTGGTGCCTGCCATCAGGGCCACGCGAGTGGAGCCGGCCATCGCGCTTCGGGAGGAGTGACCGTCAACCAAGGGCAGTTTTGAGTTTCTAACCCTCGTCGAACCGTCTAAACTGCAACGAGTGTGGATGCGGCAGAGATTACAAGCCCTTCGACCGCTTCTGCGGGGGACATGGCCCTGGTTTCGACGCGAGGCACGCCTCACCGAAAAGCTCCGAACCATTTGGGACGGGTCCAATCAAATCGATCGGAAGTTTGACCTGATCCGTCTCTTCCATGATTTCCGCCAGCCTGACCTCCATGAAACCGTCGATGACAAAACGTGGTCCGACCTCGAGATGGATGAGGTCTTCGCGAGTCTTGACAGAACCGTCGGCTCAGTCGGTCGACAGTACCTCTATTCGCTCCTCAGGACCTGGGAACCGGATCTTTGTGAGCTGCGACGGCGCGCCTCTCTTCGAGCCCTGTTCCGCAGCAATCCGGACCTACGCGAAGCCATCCAGCGCGAACTGTATCGCCTGCGCCACGACGATGCTTACTTCGTCGTGAGTTTTCTGTCCGAGGAACTTCCAGAACGCCCTCCCGCCTGCTTCCTGATTTACCTCGCCTCGGCCGCCTTCTTCGGATCCCTGATCACCGGTTTCTTCGTCCCGGCATTCTTCCTGATCGCAGCTGGCTTGGCCGCGATCAACCTCACGATTAACGTGCTCTATGGGAGCCGGGTGTTTCAGTACTTCGGACAGCTGACTTTCCTTACCAGCCTCCTGACGGTCGCCAGTCGTCTCGCCGCGCTCTTGCCTCCCGGCCGGGTGGCGGAGATAGATGTCCTGAGGAAACATCGAACGTTGGCGGTCCGGCTCAACAGGAGGATGTTCTGGCTGTGCGTGGACGAGGCGCGCCTGAACGAAATTTCATCGGCGTTTTTCATCTTTCTCAACGTTTTCGGCCTGAGCAAGCTCGTCGCCTTTCTTCGTTCGGTCGACGATTTGCGGAGCTCGAGAGCCGAGATACGCGCTATTTTCGATGCGGTCGGCTCGCTCGATGCGCTTCTGGCCGCAGCCGGGTACGAGGAGAGTCTCGGACCCCATTGCCAACCGATCCTCAACGCCAACGGACTGGTCGACGTGGCCGGCATCTACCATCCGCTAATCGGAAATCCGGTCGGTAATTCTTTCAGATTGGAGTCCCGATCCGCCCTCATTACGGGGTCGAACTTGGCCGGAAAGACCACTTTCATCAAGACGATCGGGGTTAATCTGATCCTCGCCCGAACCTTATACATGTGCCTGGCCGAAAGCGCCATTCTCCCCGAGGTGACGGTCAGGGCGTCAATCAAACATGACGACCGGGTTCTGGATGGACACAGCTACTATTCGCGCGAGATCGAACAGATCGCGACCTTCGTCAGGTGCCCTCCCGACAGTTGCCTGTTCTTGATCGATGAGATCTTCCGTGGAACCAACACCGTGGAGCGGATCGCCATTGCGGCCGCCACCATACGTTATTTCTCGGACCGGAACCTGGTTC
>RPQK01000918.1 GCA_003819755.1 Acidobacteriota bacterium
GAAGCCTGGGCCTGCTTGACCAGCGCGTCTCCTTCGGCCTTGCCGACCGACCCTGTGCTGCAACCGGCCACCAAGCCCATGACGAGCGCCATTACAACAAGGGCGTGCTTGTATGATCTCATAATAAAACCTCCTTTTTCTTTCATCATAAAGTTTCTTCCTCCGACCGCGCCTTAGTCCCGACTGCACGCACGGTCAACGATCTTCCATTTTCACCGATCATGCGGTCGCACTTTCATTGGCCGCCGCGAGCTACCTTTTCTCCACAACCAGCTCGGTGCGCCGGTTCTTGGCCCGGCCGTCCTCGGTTTCATTGGGGGCAACAGGCTTCTCCTGTCCATAGCCGTCGGTGCCGATGCGCCCGTCGGCGATTCCGCCCTTGATCATGATCTCCTTGACGACGATGGCCCGGTCGAGGGAGAGCTTCTTGTTAGCGGCCGCATCGCCAGTGCTGTCCGTGTGTCCCTCAAGGCGGACCGCCACGGCGGGGTACGCTTTCAGAATCACCACCAACGATTCGACGGTGGGTACAGACTCCGGGGTAAGCTGCGTCGAGCCGGTTTCGAAATTCAGATTGTCAAAGACGAAACGCTTCGGCACTGTCGTGTCGGTCGTGCCGGCCAGCCACTGGTGCAGGCTGTAATGAAACGAGCCTTCGGGAACCGAGACCTTCATCCCGTCGGGAAGCTGCAGGTCGGTCATCTTGACAGCCGGTCGCGCCGCCACCGGGATTTCGCGAACCGGAGCAGGCCGGTTCAAAAGCCACGCCAGCGCCACCAGGACGACACCGCCCGCTATAAGCAGCGGCACAAGCCAGCTCGGCGTCTCTCGCTTAGGTTCGACATAGGCCGTGGTCTCGCGCGCGCGAGCACTTTCATAGCCGGTCCAGCCGAGAAACGACGCGATGCCAGTCGGTAATAGCCCGCTCAGAAAACTCTTCTGTTCGCCGAGCAAGGAGGCCAGGGCCGAAGGGCTCTGCCCAATAGTCGAGCGCTGGCGGCCGAGAACATTCATGATCAGTGGTACGGCTAATGCCATTAGGGACGAGGCCGATCCGGTTCGGATACCGGCAAAGCGCGCAATTTGATCCACGAGACCTTCGGTCTTGTTCCCCAACAACAAGCTCAGGATATCCTTACCCTGGGTGATGGCCTTCTGTGTCGTCTCGCCTCCGGAGAACAGGCTGCCTGGATTGTTGAGGGCGGTGCCATCGTACTTGCCCGCGTCGAGCATCTGGCTGAGTTTGTCGGCGCCGCTGCTCGTCGAGGCCTGATTTGCCAGAGCCGCGATCAAGGTCGGTATGATGCCGTTCATAGCCTTTTGCGTCGCCGGCTCGGACTCACCGACGAAGGATCCCGCCTTTTGCAAGATGTCCGGTGTGAGATACCCTTTGACCAATTCAGCTAAATTGACTGCCATAAGAATCTCCTTTCTGGCGCGGCGTCGGGCCGCGCGGTTTGTAACACGGACCTACAATGCTGATCATGAGGCCACAGCGAGCTAGCCCCCTGTTCTGACGCCGAGGGTCTGGAGCGTTTCCATTGTGAGTTGCCCAGTGGTCGGCAATCCTTTAGCCCGCTGGAAAGAGCGGACGGCGGCCATCGTCCGGGCGCTCAGCTTGCCGTCGATCTTGCCCGAATAGTGCCCCGCCCGGCGCAGGTGTAGCTGCATTGATTTGATCAGCTCAGGGGAGGCGTTGGTTTCGCAAAGCACCGACTGCCACTCTATGCGACCTTCGCTCGCCACAACCGTCTTCGTCTCCGTCTGCTGCTCAGCGGGAATCTGCACCCGCTTCTCCTCGGCAGGAGAAACGAGCTTCTGGGTTTCGACGCTCTTGTACTCCGCCGGAACCGTGACCTCGCGGGTTGTCGACGGGGTCTTCA
>RPQK01000919.1 GCA_003819755.1 Acidobacteriota bacterium
CAGGTAGCCTTCGCTCGGCCCCGTTTTGGGCGCCACGACAGCAAAGATGGCGCCGTCGCGGGAGCGCTTGTACAACGCGATCCCCATCGGCGCCGAAGCCTCACCTTCCCGGCCTTCGAACACGTTTAGCCCAGTCTCAGCACCGACATCCGTCAGCATGCCGTCCGGCCCGATCCGAAAGACCCGCAGTCTTTTCTTCAGACGTTCAGTGACAACAGCGATGTCCGCCGTTCCTGTGCCAAGCTGGAGCCCATACTCGACGTCGACATTGTTCGGCCGGTCCAGATTGGCAACGGTTTGGCGGATCTTGCCGTCGAGGTCAAAAACCACGAGAGCTCCGCCAGGGGCAGGCACCTTGTTGGTCCCAAGAACGAGGCTCCGGCCTGGGTCGGTCGGGTGCACATAGATAGCCGGGTCGTCGGGGTCGTCAGGGACGCAGGCGGTGGCTCTGGCAGGGATAACATCGACCGGGGTAACAGCAAAGACGAGAAGGCTGAAGAGTGAGATGAATAGAGCGAGCATGAATGTCCTCTACTTGAGGAGACTCGGATACTGAAGATTCGTTCAAAAATAATCTTGTCAATCCAGTTAATCCTGTCAAAAAGAGCCTTTGACAGGATTAACTGGATTGACAAGATTACGCCGTTAGAACGTGAACCGCAATGCGAGCTGCACCTGCCGCGAGGTACCGGTCCCGATGTTCCGGTTCAGGCCGCTGTTGACCAGCCCAAAGCTCGCCAGCGAGGTGAACGTTGTGCCGGGGTTCCCGGCCAGCGTGCGGTTTAACACGTTGAACGTCTCGACCCGGAAGGTGATGGCTTTGTTCTCGGTCAGCGCAGTTTTCTTCTGGAGCGAGAAATCCAGCTGATCGAGGCCTGGGCCAACCGCGATGGAGCGTCCTGCGTTACCCCAGGTGCCCTTGGCCGGTATCGCGAACGCCGCCGGGTTGAGCCACTGGGCGAAGGTCGGCCCGCCGGCCGGGTAGATGGAAACGCCGGGGACAAGGTCAGGCCGCTGGGCGGAGGTCTGGCCGTCGGGAACATCGCCCGAACTACGCGAAATGCCGATGGTCAGCATGCGGCCCGTCCGTGCCGTCCAAATGCCGCTCATCTCCCAGCCGCCTAAGATTGTCGAGGCGAGCCCCGAGGTAAGCATGCGTTTTCCAGGCCCGAACGGCAGCTCATAGTTCCAGTTGGTGGCTATAGTGTGCCGGACGTCGGTGTTGCTGTTGCCCCGGTCGCATCGACGGCACATCTCAATCTGCGGCTGGCTCCCTTCGCCGCCGCCGGTGCTGTTGTCGTTGATCGAGTGGGACCACATGTACTCGCTTCCGACATTGAGCCCGCTCGCTACGCGTCGATGCAGCGAGACCTGCAAGGCGTTGAAGTTGCTATTGCCAAAGCCATCCTTCTGGTCCATGCGGCCGAAAGCCGGCAGGGCGCGCTTCTTGGTAACGGGGTCAAGATTGTTGATGTAACTGCGAGAAGTTACTTTGCTCGCCTTGCTGCCCACGTACCCAACCTGCATCAGGAACCGGGCAGGCAACTCCTGCTGAATCGACAGACCCCACTGGGAACTGTACAGGTCGCGGATGTCGCGCTGCAAGGAGCGCGGCGTCAGGCCGGTGCTCTTCGCCAGCGCCAAAAACGGCTCGACCGGATACGAGAGCCCGGGAGCGTCAGCAGCCGTCAGCGAGAAGTTCGAAGCCATGTTGTCCAGGGCCGCGCTCTTGTCGTCGATCTGGCCGGGACCGTGATAAATACCGCCGCCGGTCCGGATCACGGTCTTGCCTTTCAGGAACTTCGGCGC
>RPQK01000920.1 GCA_003819755.1 Acidobacteriota bacterium
CGAGGGTGTAGCCTGTACGCGATAGACCAGCGAGGGTGTCGCAGATGTCTACGTAACGTCCGTCAGCGGCGGTGAGCCAAGGCGGCTCACGTTCGATCAAAGGCAGGTACCAGGTCTGGCCTGGATGCCGGATAGCAAGAGCATCGTATTCTCCTCGACCCGAGGAGGCAGTCTCCAGATGTGGAGAATTGCCTTGGAGGGCGGTACGCCTGAGTTCCTTTCATTCGGGGGTGACAACCCCTCGCCGGGAACGCTCCGACCCTTTGCAGTCTCCCGTCTCGGCAACCGTCTGGCCTATGTCAAAACATCCGAGGACACTAACATCTGGCGCTTCGAGATACCGTGGGGAGCACGGCCTGTAAGCCGACCCGTAAAGCTTATCGCATCCACACAACACGAAACCGGACCACAGTTCTCGCCCAACGGAAGGAAGATCGCTTACGAGGCCTACCGCTCCGGCACGTACGAAATCTATGTCTGCAACGCGGACGGTTCAGCCGATTTGCAGTTGACATTCTTCGGAGGTCCCATGGCGGGAACTCCGCGTTGGTCTCCGGACGGCACACGCATCGCGTTCGATGCCCGCCCCCAAGGTCACTCCGACATTTTCACGGTCCCCGCGTCCGGAGGAGCCGTCCGCCGCGTGACTGGAAACCCTTCAAACGATGTCGTGCCCAGTTGGTCGAGCGACGGCCGCTGGATCTATTTCACCTCCAATCGTAGCCAACAGCTGCAAGTGTGGAAGATCCCAGCTGGAGGAGGAGAGGCTCGGCAGGTAACAAGAAACGGTGGATTTGCGGCTTTCGAATCGGCTGACGGGCAGTTCCTTTATTACGCGAAAATGACGGACAGCGGCATCTGGCGGATGCCGGCAAACGGCGGTGACGAAAAGCTGGTTGCCAATGTTGTCGCACCCGGGCATTGGGGATATTGGGCATTGTCGCCGAAGGGGATTTACTTTGTGAACCTCGATTCGCCGCACAACCACACGATTGATTTTTTCGATTTCGCCACAAAGAAGACAAAAACGATCGCCTCACTCACCGAACAGTTCGACACAGAGGCTGTTGACTCCGCTTTAGCCGTTTCTCGGGACGGCCGCTGGATCCTTTACACGCAGTTGGACCAGGCCGAGAGCGACATCATGGTGGTCGAAAACTTCCGCTGAAAACGCCACTTCAGGGCGAGGAGGGGATATCGAGGATACACGAAGGCGAAAATCGCGATCGGGGAGCTGACGACTTCGACCAGGGAAAACAAATGGCCGGCCGGACACCGGCGAGCCCCCCCAGGGAAGTAATGGGTCTGCAGGTGGAATTACGGCCGAGGGGAAATCCTGAGGCGAGCCCGAGTGAAGTACAGGGAGCCGCTGTCTCCTTTTTCCCACAACGCGGTCATCCGCCTGTCACGAACCCGGCACTACCGAGCCGCTGAAGGCCAAACGACGATCAGCGGAAGTTCTCGATCATCATGATGTCGACGTCTACATCGTCGTCGACCCGCCTGAAAACAATTGACTTTTGATCTGGCGACACGGTTAGTCGCCCCATGGACCAAGCAGTCATTCTCTCCAGCGTAGTGATCGGGCCGTTTTTCAAAGCAATGAACCTCAACTCAAATTCCCTGGCGCCAACGGACGTCAGAAAATAAACACCGTCCTTAACAGGGGAGAAACACCCCCTGTAGACGCTCGGCAAAACCTTCTCCGCCTCACCCCTTGTGGTCTTGGTCCGCCAGAGCGTCGCATGCTCCCTCTCGCTGGCGACGTAATAAAGCCAATCGCCGGCCGGGGATTCGCGCGGGGCGAAGCCTCCGTCGTGCGTCACTTGGACCGCCTCCCCGCCCTCGGCCGGAATCTTCCAGACCTCGAAACGGCCGGTCTTGGCCGAACTGAAGTAGATCCATCTGCTGTCACGTGACCAGAACGGTGTCAATTCATCGATCGGATCGCTGGTGAGGCGCAGGGCTGTGCCTCCCTCTGCGGAGGTCTTGTAGATGTCATGCTCTCCCGGGCCTTTGAAAGCGAAAACCAACTGCCGGCCATCCGGTGACCATTCGGGGTGATATGTTGCCCAGTCCTCCCGAGCGAAAACCTCCCTGGCGTTCGACCCGTCAGCCTCAGCGACCCAGATCCCAGAACCTCCGGATTGGTCAGAGCCAAATGCAATTCGCAAACCGTCCGGCGAATAGGCAGGATCGAAGTCGCTCCGCGTTGAGGAAAGGAAGCGGATCCGCTTTCCGCGAATGCACGGCTTCCCCCCACGCTTCCCGGGCTCAACCGTTATGGGCGGGAGAGCAGGTCGTTATTCATAGTGGAATTATACAGTAACGATCGACGAGAGCGTTGCCTCGTCAACGAGCGGAGCAGTTAAGGAACTGCAAAAAGTAATCGGCCAGGGCACCGAGCTTCTGCTCGCGATCCGGCAAACAGATGATGCCGGAATGCGCAGGCGATTCCACGTCCAGCACGTCCTGCCGGTTCAAGAGGAAGGCAGGTTCATGCGCCCGAGAAGCGGGCGATACCGGGGGTGGCTTTCAGAGAGTCGAAACGCGGGTCGGGCTTCCGGAAGCCTGACTGCAAGTCGCGCGCTGGGTGGCAAGGCTGGCGAATACCGCACCAATCTTTTTTCGGGCAAGGCATGGGCGACAGAAGCTCACTGTTTCCAGATCGGGTTGAGTTTCCACACCCGCAGATATCGTACGTGCGCCCGCCCGCCTTCCTCGTACAAATTGAGGCCCGCGCTCGTCCTGTCTGGAAAAATAAGATCCGTTATCACTCTTTCCCCGTGGTTGGCGAAGAGCTCGACCGACGATCGATCGACGAAGATATGCAGCTTAACCCGGGATTTTGGGGCGGCCATAGGTGCGGAGTGCACTGCCGGGAAGGAGCGATCAAAGGCCAAGCGGCCGGACGAACGTCGGTCAACATAGACCGCCTTTCGTGCGACGTTGTAGCCGACTCTGGTTTTCTGGTTTTCTCCGACCCTGACGTTAATACCGAAATCTTGCGCACTATCGATATCGAATTCAGCTTCGATCTCCAGCAAGTCGCCATTCATTCGGGCTTGCTCAAGGAGGCGGTTTGCAGCTGTTATCGTGATGTCGCCTGCTTGAAGAAGTTCGCCGCGGAGTATCCTGAGCTCAGCAATCGGCGTCTGAAAGAGTGAAAGGCCGGCTTCCGTGTTCCTGAGGGCCAACGCCCGCGGAAGCGTCATCGCACCTTTCCACGGAGAGGTCGGAACCTTGTCGGCATAACGCCAGTTACTCATCCAGGCGAGCCAGACTCGGCGTGGATCGCCGGACGGCATGCTGCTCCACGAGACCCCCGCGTAAAAATCGCTGCCGTAGTCGGCCCACCGGGGACTTGGCGAAGAGTCGGCGCGGAACGTTTTGTCATCGAAGGCGCCAATGAAATATTGAGTGCCCGACCCGCCTGCAACCGCCCCGGGATTGACGTTCACTATAAGAACCCACTTCTTGTCGGCCGCGGTTCCCTCGACCGGTAGTTCGAAGAGATCGGGGCATTCCCAGATTCCCTCCGTGGCGCCCGCGGGGCCGTAGTCACCGGTCTGCGCCCAGTCGATCAGATTGGACGACGAGTAGAACGCTACTTTGCGCGCGACGGGAAGGGCGACCACCATAATCCATCGTCGGGTGGGTTCATGCCAGAACACTTTCGGATCCCGAAAGTCCTTTTGCTGCCTATCCAACACCGGGTTGCCCGAATACTTTCGCCAGGTACGGCCACGGTCGGTGCTGAAAGCCAGGTTCTGCGTCTGCCGGTCGGCCGTGTGTCCGGTATAGACCGCCACCAGTGGAGGTGCGCTTTTTGTTCCAAGCTCGCTGGAGTTATCAGTGTCGGCCACTGCGCTTCCTGAGAAGATCATGATTCCGTCCTCGTCTCGGAGCGCGACCGGAAGGTTCTCCCAATGGACCAGGTCCCGGCTTATCGCGTGCCCCCAGCTCATGTGGCCCCAGCCATTGCCAAAAGGGTTGTACTGGTAGAACAGGTGGAATTCACCTTGGTAGTAAACCATTCCATTGGGGTCGTTTATCCAGTTCACTGGGGGCGAAAAGTGGAACTGAGGCCGGTGTGGCTGCGAGTAGTCCTGAGTCTGCCAGGCAGACGACACCAATAAGAAACCGCAGAGAGAAGCGATCGGGAGAATAAGCCGACCGCGAGGTCGTCTCATGGGGCCATGATAGCACAATGAGTTTTACACTCGTGACTAGACCATTGCCCCAGTGCGCCGGACCGCCGGGCAGGAATCTCGCGGACCGCGAGGAGTGGCTGACCAGTCCTTCGAGCGACCAAGCTCGCCCATTTCGCCGCCCCGGGGAATGGCCGCATCCTCGTTACAGCCTACCCCGTCGTCTGCAACCGTAAGCCCTGTCTAGCTGAGAGTCATCATGTCGAGAATTGGGCTGTTTTTCGACATGTTCTCGAGACGTGTCGACGACGTCGACACGAGAACAAAAGTAGTGGAACTTCGCTGGCCTACTCGGCGAGAAAAAGTAAACCCACTGATTTTTGGTGGCACAAAAAGTGACACAGCCCAAGAACGACAAAAAAAGACGCGTGGAGGTAACTGATTGAAAAAGAAAAAGTTAGCTGGAGCTGGCGAGAGGAATCGAACCTCCAACCTACTGATTACAAATCAGATCGGGGCCGAAAGGCCCCGATCTGCGTTGTACCTGAGTTTGAGGCTGAAAACCGCGTCATACGAGCCTTTGAGATCATTTCCAAGGTTTACAGGAATTACGGCCAGAAGTGTTGATATCGGTCATGTGCGACGAAAAAAGTGACACAAAAAGTGGCACAGTTGGAAAGTGATGCTCAACCGAGCAATTCTTCCCGGGAAAAAACCACGAATTGATGGCCTC
>RPQK01000922.1 GCA_003819755.1 Acidobacteriota bacterium
CCGGTGAAATCGGTTATGACAGCGATACTCAACTCATCAAGGTCTAACACTCTTATCGAGGGGGCAAGGAGCAGGTGATGCAAAAATTCTACAAAGCAACACGGCGGAAGTACAATTCTCGGCATGGTTCATTTTTGTGTGTTTTTGGGTAGCAAGGGTGGAGTCTGAGCGCGGCCCGCAAGGGTTAGAGCGAAGGCATGGCAACTCAAGGCCGGTTAATTTCGTGAGAATCGGGTGTAGCCGAGCATTTCCAGCCAGTGAGGATGCGGTTGGCTGGTCAGGAGCTCGGCAGGGCTCTTCCCGATGCGCTCGGGCCACTCGCTGCGCAAGAATCGGCGATGGTTGAGGAAGAACTGCAGCAAGGCCAGATAGTCCGAGCTCAAGTGCCGGCGGAGAAAGAAATAGCTCCGCAAGCGACTGTTGAGGTTCTCGATCACCGAACTGGCGCGGACCGTCTGCTCCGCCACTTCCGCCACGGCCACGCTGACGGCAAAGAAGCGGCTTCCCAGCCGTTTGCGCAGCACGGCCTCGCGCGACCAGCGCAGGGGATGGTCCACGTCGAGGACCTCGTTGTTGAACACCTCGCGCAGTGTGGTCGGGGAAAGTTGGAACTGGCAGGCCAGGGTCGCCAAGTCCTGATCCAACTGCTTCACGAAGGCCAGCAGATCATCCCGCTGGTTGGTCAAGGCGCGGACGACGGGGCCGATGCGATGCGGGCACAGCGGTTGGCGGGCACGCAGTTCGGCGACCACGAAGTCGAACAATTCACCGCGGGTGGCGTAGTCGTCGCCGGCCAGCGAGAGGATGTCGCGGCGGAGCCAATCGACCAACACCGCCACGTCCGCGGCTAAGTCGCAGGCTTTGGCGGCGGCCTTGGCGGCGTAGCTAATGCGCTGGGAAAGGCCGTGCGCGCGCTGTCCGCGCCAGCGGCAATAGGCCCGCTTCCGCTCCAGTTTGTCCTCCGCAGCAAGGGCCTCGTAGGCCCGGTTTTCCAGGAAGGTGGCCAAGGGCTGCACCAGGTGCAGGGCATGAAAGACGTCGCCCCGGCAGGGAGTTTCTCCCAGGGCCAAGGCCTGTCCGGCCCGCAAAGCACTGCCCGCGTCGGCGATGGTCGCCTCGGGGCGGAAGCCTTGATCCCCAAGCTCCAGCAGGCGGATGCCCCAGGTCTCGGCATCGCGCCGCGCTTCGGGACTCAGCAGATAGCAGAAGCTGGAGCGCACGTCGGCTCCCACCAGCACCGGTTGTCCACTCTGGAAGATCTCGTCATGGGCGCCGATCCGCACGCCGGAGAGGTCTTGCTGGCGGTTGCAGGTGCGGGCCTGGGCAACGGCCCCTTGCAGGACGTTGTGGATCTTGCCGACGGAGACGGGATAATCCAGCAGGTCGCGGCAGAATTCCTGCACTCCCCGGAGGGGACTGTGACAGATCAACGTCAATCCCAGGATGGCCTGCTCCAACCAGTGCTTGGTCACGGGAAGGTAGAAGAGGACCTCCGTGGCCTCGTCGGCTGCGGGGGCGAAAGCCTCGTGGAGGGCTTCCTGCGCCGTGTGGACCTGTTGCGCGACAAATTTCCGGCTAACCCCATGCTCGGCCGCCAAGCCACAGATGCTTTCGGTTTTGGCCAGGGCCTCCAGGGCCAAACGCTGCCGCTGCGGGGGCTGCATGGCCTGGGCCGCGCAAGAAAAATGGACTTCCGACTGTAAAGAGATCGCTGACGTGTTAGAATAACATACCATGTCTGTTTCCTCCGTAAGAGCTGGGTGAA
>RPQK01000923.1 GCA_003819755.1 Acidobacteriota bacterium
CGAAAGCCCGCTTTGAGCAGGCGCTGGCACTTCTGCCGCAGGCTCCCGAGCCTGCCATCGTGTGGCTTACGTACGGGAAGGCGCTGGAGGAGCTGCGTGATTGGGAAAAGAGCCGGTCGGCCTACACCGAAGCGCTCAAGCTCGATCCGCGGTCTTCGGAAGCTCATTACGGCCGGGCGGTGGCAAATGAGAAACTGAAGGACTTTGAGGGTGCCACGAGCGACGCGCTTGCCGCTATTCGAGAATTCCCCGTCCCACGGAAGGATGCTTATCTGTTGCTCCTCCGGGCTGCAAGAGCTCGGAAGGACCAACCCGAAGTGGACAAGTACGCCCGCGAGCTGTCCCGGATCGATGCCGAGGAAGCGAAGCAGAAGGAGGAGAGTCGAATCCTCAGGGACCTGCTGTTTAAGGCAGAGCCCCTTTTCATGCGGGGGCAATACGTCGAGGCTGCTGCCACCTACGAAGAGTTGGTGAGCCGCACCCCCCAGTTCTACGAGGCTTATTTTGCTCTGGGGATGTGCTACGCCCACATGGGACAACTTCCGAAGGCCGTTGAGGCTTTCAGGAAGTACCTGGCGCTTCAGCCCGTGTCGGCCGACGGGCACGCCTCGTTGGGCCTGGTCCTCTTGCAGACAAACCAGGTAAACGAGGCCCGTTTGGAGCTGGAGCGAGCTCTGGAGCTCGACCCGACGATGATGGAAGCGCGTAAGACCGCAGCACGCATTCGGGCCTCCGGCGGAGACACTGCGGGAGCTCTCGAGTTCTTGCTCAAGGCCCCAAACCCGGAAGCTGAATGGGAGGAAGACTACTACGTTCTCCTTGTTAGCTGCGCCGCGGCCGCTAAGCGCGGCGCGGAAGCGGCCAAGTTCTGCCAGAGCGGCCGGACCCGATTCCCGAACTCGGACGGTCTCGGAAAGGCCTGCGGGAGATGAGTTGGCAGTTATGGGTTCGCGAACCCATAACTCGCTAACTCGTAAACCGACGATGCATATGCTTGCGATTGTGATTCTTAGCGCAGTGCTGAGTGGAGCAGCACAGGCTCAAGCGCCACCAGCGCCGTCTGCCCAAGTCGAAAGTCAGATCGAGGCGGCGCAGAAGCACATGCAGGCTGCAGACTTCGGCAAGGCGCTTGAAATCCTTAATATGCTCATCCAGGGGGAAAAGGCGGCGCCGCCCGATGTCTTTATCCTTACCGCTACCTGTCACCTGAACCGTCAGGAGACCGCCCTGGCCCTGGAGGTGTTCGAACGCGGGATGTCCTTATATCCGGGACAGCAACTCCTGGAGGAGTTTTACGTCAGACTGTTGAGCAACTACGTGCCGGTTGAACAGATGAAGGAGAGGCTCGACAAGGCACTTGCGATATCGCCGCGTTCCCCGGTTCTGCTTCGAGCGTCGGCCTACCTGGAGATCCGTCTCGATCCGCGGAGTGAGCAGGCTCGAAAGGTCGTCGACCGGCTCATCGAGGCGGCCCCCGACAATCCCAATAGCCATCTTGTCTCCGGTCGCTGGGCCATGCTGAACCAGCAGGCGGAAAGGGCAATTCGTGACTGGGAGACGGCCCTGACGCTGGCAGGGAACGACAATCGCATGCGGATGGATATCCTGACGCTGCTCGGTGAGGTCGAGAACACGCTGAACAGGGCAGACCGGGCCGAAGCCGCCTTCAAGAAGGCTCTCGAGATCAACGCCGGACTCCCGGAACCCAACGCTGCGTCGGCCTTCTTCTACGCGGAATTTCTCGCCAAGCAAAGCC
>RPQK01000924.1 GCA_003819755.1 Acidobacteriota bacterium
GATGAAGAACCGCTTCGGGCTGGATGAGCCGCAGGTCTCTCCCGATGGCCGCTGGCTCGCTTACATGTCCACGGAATCGGGCCGCTACGAGGTGTACGTCGAGCCGTTTCGCCGCCGGGGGGAGAGTGTGCGGGTCTCCACCAGCGGTGGCGGGCAACCCAAGTGGCGAGGCGACGGGAAGGAGCTCTTCTACTTGTCGCTCGACCGGGCGATGATGGCCGTGAACGTTCGGGAGGGAGCAACCGGGCCTGAGATCGGGATTCCCGCTGTCCTCGTTTCCGCCAAGGAGCTGGGGGCCGTCGTGCAGGGCCCGGACTTCGACGACTACGCGGTCACCACGGACGGCCAGCGCTTCCTGGTCAAGAGGCCCGTCGGCGAGGCCAACCCGCAGCGGATCCACGTTCTGCTTAACTGGCCGTCATTGCTGCAGTGAGTAGTCCTGGTGCCAGTCGTTCTTGCCGTGGTGGCCGGTCTGGTCGTCGCTTTCTTCCTGGCCGAACTGTAGATGATTTGTAGTGAGTCAAATCCCCAAAGATCAACAGATTTTAATGCTTCGGCATATGCAATCAACTAGTATCAGGTTTTTGGACATTTGAAGGAAAAATCAGGAATAATCCAGGCCATGAAAGCGGCAGTATTGAAAGGTCCCGGAGAACTGGTAGCCGAGGCGCGCCTGTGCCCTGAACCAGGGCCAGAGGACATTCTTATCAAGGTTCACACCTGCGGGGTGTGCGGTACGGACAGTCACTTGTTCCACGGCGAGCATCTCGTTACCTTCCCGGTGGTTCCTGGTCACGAGTTTTCGGGAACGGTCGAAGAAGTCGGCGGGAAAGTGCGGCATCTGAAGGTCGGAGACCCGGTCACGATCGATCCCAATATTGTTTGTGGAGTCTGTCCCTTTTGCAGGCGGGGACAGATCCAGCTTTGCGAACAGCTGACGGCGGTCGGCGTGAATCGCGACGGAGGGTTCGCCGATTACTGTTTGGCGCCGGCTGAGCAGGCTTACCACCTCCCGGACGGATTGACGCTCGAGGCGGGTGCCTTTGCTGAGCCTCTGGCCTGCTGCCTCCACGGCTTGGATCGCGCCCGATTTTCACGCGGAGCAAAGGTGCTGATCCTGGGAGGCGGCTCGATCGGTCAGCTCATGCTTCAACTGGTCAGGAGCGGAGGCGCTTCCAAAGTAGTGTTGAGTGAGCCGCGCGAGAATCGGCGGCGCCTGGCCCTCAAGCTCGGGGCAGACGCCGCGGTCGATCCCTCGGAATCACATGCCGTCCTGGCGCTTCGCGAGGCGACCGAAGGCGGAGCCGACCTGACGATTGAGTGTGCCGGACACGAGAAGGCTGTGGAACAGGCCCTGGCCGCCACGCGGCGAGGAGGAGTTGTTTTACTCTTCGGGGTTTCGAGCCCGGAGGCGCAGGCCCATATCCGGCCGTACGACTTCTTCCTGCGGGAGCTGACACTCGTGGGTTCGTTCATCAACCCGTTTACCCATCAGCGGGCTCTGGAGATCTTGGCTGCCGGCCAGGTGAACACGAGCCCGCTCGTCAGCCACCGGTTCCCGGTCGAGCAAACTGTCGAGGCCCTGCGAATGAGCCGCTCTCCCGAGGCCCTGAAGGTCCTCGTGCAGCCGGGTAAGGACAGTGCCGTAAGCGCAGCGCTTACGCCACTGTGATCAGCAGGATTACCGGCTCGCGGTCAGCTTTACTTCCTCCTCCGCATCTCCTCTTGCAGCAGCACCGCGGCGATGATGATCA
>RPQK01000925.1 GCA_003819755.1 Acidobacteriota bacterium
AGTCAGTTTTGGCAACGACTTGATCTCGATCCGCCAGCCTGATCGTCCGTCAGATGCCAATGAAACGTGTTGAACTTGAACCGGGCGGCTTGATCGATGAAGGTCTTGACCTGGTCCTTGGTAAAGAAATTACGGCTGACGTCGAGCATGAGTCCTCGCCACCCGAACCGGGGGTAGTCAGTTATTCGGACCGCTGGTATTGTCCAGTTGGCCTTCGCCACCAGTTGGCCTTCGATCTCGGGCGGGAGGAGTTGGACGAGCGTCTGCGTACCGTAGAACAGGCCGGCGGGCTGATTGGCGGAAATCACAACCGCTTCCGGCTTGGCCTCAAGGATATAGCCCTCGTTTCCGATAGTGGGGTCTGGGGTGTCATTCAGCCGGAGCTGAATTGTCGCCGCCTGGCCTTGCCTCGTCTCGAAAGGAAACCCGGTCGGTACTCGCAGCCTCCGAGCCAGCATCCCCGCGATTTCGCGCCCTTCCGGTTTGTTGAACGCGATGGACGATTCCCTCGTCAGGGCTGTCGAACCATCGAGGATCTTCGTTTCAACCGGCTGAGGGATCAAATCGATCGCGTAGATCTGTCCCATAGCCGCGAAAATGAGTAACAGAACTGCCGTCATCAGCTTCGTTTTCATAAGCGCTCTTAGGCGGCCACCGGAGACCCCCAGTCACCGCGTTTCCGGCGATCCTATCGAGTAAGGGCTGAGGAGTCAACTGGCGCGACGCTCCCAGATAAATGGACGCTGTGGTTATGGTCCGAAATACGAGATAACGTACGAAATAAAGGAAGGGAAATAAAGGGACGCTGGTTATTGGTCCAGGACGTAATAGTCTTGACACCAAAGCACTTGGTGCGCCAGAAACGAGTGACGCTCAACAGGGGTTGGAACGACTTCGACTCAATGCGTCGGCTCTTACAAGCGGTTTCCGTGCCTTGACTGCCAAAGTGCAAATCCCCCGGGAATCTGTTCCATCACAGGACGACGCCCGGTCCCCGAGAGCCGCGATCAACGACAAAGGTCTGATGGACCTTCGGCACGACATCGTCAATTCGTCCTGTCCCGCAGGCAGTGTTCTCCCTGTCTTCCGCAGCCGTTGCTGTTGGTGCCTAGACTCTGAAGTAGAAAGGTAAGCCAACCTTCGGCTCAGGCAATTTTAGAGGAATCGAACGCGATGAAGTTGCGACGCTGTCCTCGTAGTAGCGTCAACGAACCGACCGGCGCGCGGATCGGGCGGCGGACTTGCCGGTAGACGTTCCGTGCCACCAAGCCGTCGCGGAGGGCCTGGATCTGCTCCTCCTCCCCCAGCGCGTGCGAATCATTCATATAGCGTTGATTCTCGAGATAAACGCCCGTCGAGTAGCCGTCAGCTTCGTCCTGGCGGATGATCTCCCGCAAGAACTCGTCCTGGTCCTTGATCTCCATGCCGCCCCGGTGCTCAAGGCAGCCGAAATGCAGTCGCAGAGCTCGAGCCTCGGTCACGCCGCCCCACAGTCGGCTCAGCGGCATTAGCCAGGCAGGACGTTTGACCCCGGCGAGGCGCAACCGCGCGGAGCTGAAGCGATACTGTGCCGGGCGGCAGGCAAGTCGGGCGCGCAGTGGATTCAGCTCGATGTAGAGGGCGACCTCCTGAACGGCCCGGGCACTCTCGAGCAAGTTCGACTTGAAACGATCTGCCCAGAGCTGGCCTTTTCGGCCGAATC
>RPQK01000926.1 GCA_003819755.1 Acidobacteriota bacterium
AAGCGGCGTCGCCTCGAGGCCTGATAAAGCGTCGGCCTCTCGTTGCCGCCGCACTCCAAAATGGCCTGGCGCCCCCGCGCTCCGAAAAGTAAATGGCATTGGGAGAGACGCCCGCGCTCCCAGGAAAAACCCCAATTTTTCATGCCAGTCGAAGTGTGTCTGGCGGGACCCGGTCCCAAGGAGCAAGGTATGCAACTGAAAATAAGCAACTTATGTAAAACCTACCGAAACGGAACACGAGCCCTGAGTGACGTCTCGCTGACAGTCACCGAGGGAATGTTCGGCCTCCTCGGGCCCAACGGCGCCGGCAAATCAACCCTCATGCGCACGCTTGCAACCCTGCAGGAAGCCGACCAGGGTGGGGCCGAGCTGGACGGAATCGATGTCCTGAAGGAGAAAGACTCGGTTCGCAGGCGGCTTGGTTACCTTCCTCAGGAATTCGGGCTTGACCCGAAAGTCACTGCTATCGACATGCTCGATCACTTTGCTGCCCTCAAGGGGATACGGTCGAAGACCGAACGAACCAGCGCGGTGGAAAGCTTGCTTCGGCAGACGAATCTTTGGGACTCCAGACACAAGCGCCTCGGAACCTTTTCGAGCGGGATGAAGCAGCGTTTCGGCATCGCGCAGGCCTTGCTGGGCGATCCGCAGCTCCTCATTGTTGATGAGCCGACAGCCGGGCTCGATCCCGAGGAACGCTCGCGGTTTCTCAACCTCCTCGCCGGCATTGGACAAAGCATCATCGTCATCCTCTCGACCCACATCGTGGATGACGTGAATCAGCTGTGCACCGACATGGCGATCTTGAACCGGGGAACGGTACTTCTCCAGGAGAGCCCACAGGGGGCTACCGGACGTCTGGAGGGTAAGGTGTGGGAAAAGGAGGTCCCGCGCTCAGAACTGGAGCAGACGCTGACTGAGTATAAGGTGATCTCGACAAAACTAATCGGGGGAACCCACCGAGTCCGGGTCTTTGCCGAATCGATGCCCGGACCCGGCTTCTCGGCCGTCGCCGCGACTCTGGACGACGTGTATTTCCTGACGGTGAGGGGGTAAGAACTCCATGTTTACCGAACTTCTCAAATTCGAACTGAAATACCGACTTAAACTTTTGTCGACGCACGTGTATTTCGGCGTCTTGTTCCTGTTCTCGACTTACGCCGTCATAGGGAGCAGCGGAATCATTCCGGGAACTCGAATCTACCTGGGGGACTGGACAGGAAAACTGCATGTCAACGCGCCCGTTGCGGTGAATTACCTCATCACCACGCTCTGCTTCCTGGGCCTGTTTGTCGCCTGTGCCTTCATGATCTCGGCCGTTAATCGCGATTTCCTCTACGGGGCATATCCGCTGTACTTCACCAGACCGATCAGCCCGAGGGCGTATCTCGCTGCCCGCTTCCTGGGCAGCCTGACAATTCTGATGTATGTGTTCTCGGCCGCAGGTCTTGGCGGGTTACTGGCGGCCGTTCTCCCTATTTACCCACCCGGCAAGGTCGGAACGTTTCACCTGATGACCTACCTGCAACCGTACCTGGTCAACGTCATCCCGAACGCTCTCTTTCTGGGTGCTGTCTTCTTCACTCTGGCGGTGGTCTTCCGCAAATCGATGCCGGTTTTCACGGCCGGCGTACTCCTTGTGGTCCTCCACGTGTTGGCTCGCAATCTGGCGGGGCAGCCCGGCCTTGCTGAGGTC
>RPQK01000927.1 GCA_003819755.1 Acidobacteriota bacterium
GCGGGCGAGACGGTTTATGTTGACGTCAGGGAGGGGAGGCAGCCGCAGCTCCGTGCCGTTGTCAGCCGAGTGATCGACGACTATCTGGGGTTGAATGCCTACATGGAGTTGTCGGCGCTGCGCCGGTTGATGCAGGAGGGAGACACTCTTTCAGGCGCCTATCTTCGGGTGGACCCGGCTATGCTGGAACGACTGAATTACCAGCTCAAACGCACACCTGCCGTGGCCGGTGTCACTCGCAAAGATGCGGCGATCGAAAGCTTCAATGAGACTTTTGCGGACATGGTTGGCACCATGCGGGTTCTTTACAGCATTTTCGCAGGTCTCATCGCCCTGGGAGTCGTGTACAACAGCGCGCGGATCTCGCTCGCCGAGCGGGCCAGGGAACTGGGCACGCTGCGTGTGATCGGCTTCTCGAGGAACGAAGTCTCCTTTATTCTTCTCGGGGAGCTGGCGGTTATCACGGCCGTAGCCATCCCGATCGGGATGTTGCTCGGTCGCCTGATGGTTGCTGCCCTTGTCGAGGCAGCCGGTTCGGAGGCTTTTCGGTTCCCGGCGCTGGTATCGACGAATACCCTCCTTCTTGCGGCTGGAACGATTGCCGGCGCCGCATGGTTGTCGGCAATGGGCGTGCGCCGAAAGCTCCACCGGCTCAATCTGGTCGAGTCGCTAAAACTCAGGGAATAGCAATGAAGAAGACATCGAATAGAAGGTTACGGTCACTGGTCTGGAAAGCGCTGGTGCTGGCGGTCCTCGTCGCTGGAGTCGTGTTGGTCCTCAGGCCCAAAGCAGTACCGGTCGACATTGCCGAGGCGACCAGAGGTCCGCTCCGGGTGACGCTGGATCAGGAGGGTAAGACGCGGGTCGGGGATCGTTTTCTGATATCCGCGCCCCTGGCCGGCCGAATCCAAAGAATCGCACTGGAGCCGGGAGACCGGGTTTACAGGAATCGGACCGTCTTGGCGACAATCGAGTCTCGAGGTCCGGAGTGCCTGGACCCTCGCCTGAGGTCGGAAGCCGAGGCCCGCGTGAGAGCGATGGATTCTGCTTTGTCCCAGGCTCGGGCGGAAAGAAACAGGCTTGCGGTTGAGCTCCATCTGGCCGAGACGGAGCTCAACCGCTCGCGCCGGTTGTTAGAGAAAGGGCTGGTCGCACAAGCGAGCTTCGACCAGGCGCAGAGTCGTGCGGGGGCGGCCCGCCAGGCAGTCGAAGCTGCCGATGCCGCCATTCGAGTCGCTGGCTTCGAGCTGGAGGCGGCTCGCGCCCGGCTCGTCGAACCGGATCAAGAGCCGGCGCAGGCAGCCGACGGCACCCGGTTAGTCCGTATGTCTTCCCCCATCGATGGCGTCGTTCTGAAGCGGCTGCGGGAAAGTGAGATGGTGGTTCCGGAGGGGGAGCCGCTGTTGGAGATCGCAGATCTTGCCGATCTTGAAATCGTCGCCGACTTTCTTTCTGCCGATGCGGTCGCCATCAAGCCCGGGATGCCGGCGGTCGTCGAGAGATGGGGAGGCGAGGCGCCGCTGAAGGGCCGGGTTCGGCGGATCGAGCCGGCCGGGTTCATGAAGATTTCGGCCCTGGGCGTCGAGGAACAGAGGGTCAACGTGATCGTCGATTTCCAAGACGCGCGAGAGGCGTGGGACCGGGTTGGGGACCAGTACCGGGTGGAGGTTCGCGTGATCGTCTGGGAGTCGGAAGA
>RPQK01000928.1 GCA_003819755.1 Acidobacteriota bacterium
CAGAGTGGCCCCGAAATCTGTCCGGGGTCAGCCAGCGGACAAGTTACTGTCATGTTGATGCTTGCAGGCTCTCGCTGGTTGACCGAACGGATTTCGGGGCCATTCTGGCTTGTGCTTGCCTGCTCGGTCTTCTTCCAACATGCTCAAGGAGTCAGGAGGCGCAGCGAAAAGGTGAGAAAAGGGGCGCGGGACGGGGTGTATACTGAGTCCAAATTTCGAGTTAATGGCCTGCACGAAAGGGGTCTCAATGGAGCGGTCCTCTCCGCACGAGGTCTCTTTATTGCTGCGTGCTTGCTCCGGAGGCGATAAAGCCGCGCTGGACAAGCTGATGCCCGTGGTCTACGACGAGCTGCACCGGCGGGCCCATCGCTACATGGTCCACGAGCGGGCCGGCGCCACGCTGCAAACCACCGCCCTCGTCAACGAAGCCTACCTGCGCCTGGTGGATCTGAAGCGCATCGACTGGCAGGATCGGACCCACTTTTTTGCCGTCGCCGCCACTTTCATGCGTCGCATCCTGGTCGACTTTGCACGCTCGCGCAGTTATCAGAAGCGCGGAGGAGAGGCGCAAAAGGTGTCGATTGACCCGGCGCTTCTGCCCTCTCCTGAAGCGGGCGTGGACATGATCGCGATCGACCAGGCTCTGACCGCCCTGGCGGAATTCGACCCGAGAAAAGCCAGGGTAGTGGAGCTGCGATTTTTCGGAGGGATGAGCGAAGATGAGACGGCGGGGGTCCTCCAGGTTTCGCGCGAGACCGTCAAGCGCGACTGGAGGTTGGCCAAGCTCTGGCTGTTACACCGGCTGAGCGAGGGAGGGAAGGCATGAATCCGGAACGGACGCTCCAGAAACGCCTCTCGCGCGGGCCCCTCCCGGTGCGTGAGGCGCTCGCTTTGGCCGCTCAGATCGCGGAAGCGCTGGAGGCCGCCCATGAAAGAGGGACGATCCATCGCGATCTGCAGCCTGGAAACATCAAGGTCAGCGGGGAGGGCAAGGTCACGGTGATCGAGTCCGACCAGACCAGGGCGCTCGAGTCCGCACCCGCCTCGGACCTCAGCTTGTCACCAGGCGAGGGGGCCGGGGCGACGGGGATCGCGCTGGGGAGCGCCCCGTACCTGAGCCCTGAGCAGGTGTGCCGCAAGTCGGTCGACGCGCGCGCCGACATCTGGTCCTTTGGCTGCGTGCTCTACGAAATGCTGACTGGAAAGCGAGCATTCGCCGGAGGAACGATCCCCGAGGTGCAGGCTGGAATCGTGGAAGGCGAACCGGACTGGGGCCTGCTGCCCAGAGGCGTCGCCGGTAACATCCAGTGCCTGTTACGGCGCTGCCTGGAGAAAGATCCTCACTGCCGGCTGCGCAGTATCGGCGACGCTCGGATCGAGCTGGAAGACACGCTGGCGGGCCGGTTCCCGGCCGTTTCGGTGGTCCAGCCGGCGCGACGCCGGGTGATTGTGGCGGCGTCGCTGGCTGGGCTCCTTCTGGGGGTCTCGGTCGCCGGTCTCTGGGTGTGGAGGCGCGTTCGGGACGTAGTTCCACCTCAGGTGGTTCGCTTCAGCCTGGATCTCCCCCAGGGCCATGGCATAAGATCGACCTTTAATCCGGCTCTTGTCTTTTCCCCGGATGGCGGCACTCTTGCGAAGTCGCAAGGCGCCTTTGGCGGCATGGTCA
>RPQK01000929.1 GCA_003819755.1 Acidobacteriota bacterium
CACATAATAAGCCAACATGCAGAGGAAGACGTGAGCTCGGCTGCGCTGGTCCAGCCAGTGGAAGATGGGGCGCACCTTGAGGTCGACGCTCTTAAGACTGCGGAAGGCGCGTTCCACCTTGGCCAGGTCTTTGTAGGCGCGGACCACCTCGGCAGCGGCCAGGTCGGCGGCCGGAACTGAGGTGCGGACCACGTAAAGCCCATCCAAGGCGCTTTCCGCCTCGATGCTAACCGGATTGCGGGCATAGGTGAACGACGCGTCGCCAATCTCCCAGGTGAAGTGCTTGGCCACCTGGTAACGGTCGATCATGCGACCCAGGCGCAGGGCGATCCGCTCCTTGCCGCGCAAGGCGCGCTTGGGCCGGGCGACGGCGGCGGCCAAGGCCGCCAAGCCCTTTTCCGTGGCTTCGAGAAGTTCGCGGCGTTTGCGTGCCCGCTGATCGGCCAACAGCGGATTGCGACAGACAATCAGCCGTTCGCCCGGATAATCCGGGGAACTGACTTCAGCGAGGTCGCGGTCGTCAAACAGGGAACGCTCAATCACTCCTCCGGAGGCCAGCTTCTGGATGGAATCCGCGCGCAGCGCTGTGATCCAGTCCAGCCCCTGGCGGCCGCGCAAGTCCTCGTCAATGCGGCGGCTGGTAATCATCCCCCGGTCGCCCACGAAGACCACCCGCCCTACCCGGAAGCGCCGGCGCACCTTGCCAATCTGTTCGGTGAAAGTGACCGGGTCGGCGGTGTTGCCGGCGAAGACTTCCACTGAGACCGGGCACCCCTCGGCATTGCACAGCAGTCCGTAGACGATCTGAGGCAAGCCGGGGCGGCCGTCCCGGCTGTAACCGAACTGGACCAGGGTCGATTCCCGGCCGGTATAGAAACTCCCGCTGACATCGTACAGAATCAGGGTCCCCTCGACCAGGTGCCGGCGGGCCAGTTTCCCCTCGATTCGCGCCTGCCGTGCGACGAGCCAATCCAGGGCCTGGTAGAGGCGGCGCTCCTCCACCTCGCCCAGCCCGAGCTCCAGGCTCAGCGACGAGGTCCGAGTCTCGCTCTGCAGGGTCCGGGCGGTCGCCAGCTTCGATGCGGGCTGCAGAATGCGGGAGGCAGTCATGGCCAGGACCAGCTCCCGTTCGGCGCTGGGACGCGAGGCAAGAAGCTCGGGGAGACCCAGGCGTCGCATGGTCTGGAGCACGGCGACCACGTGGCCGTGAGGGAGAGAGCGAACGATCTGCCACTGTTCGGACACCGGGGCGAAGGACTCGCCGCTCAGCCGTCGTCGAATGAGTTCGATCAGATCTTCGGGCAGGTGGGAGAGATTGCCCAAGGTCTCGTGCTTGACCTGGCCTTGGTCGCGATACGTGCGCCGCAGCAGGATGGTGCGATAGACCTTGCCCTTGCTCCTCTTTATAGTCGTGGCCACATGAACAGATCCGCCTCGTTTCGCCATGCCCATATAATGCAGCATGAAGCAGTGGATATCAACAACAATCTTGACATATTCGTGGCTACATATTGCAAAACCTCAAAATGTCAATAACCATTTCCCATCAAGGGGTTAAGCATCAAAAACCTGGGCAAAGAGATGAAAAGTACGGACTAATGCCAAGGGGCACGTGACTCGAAC
>RPQK01000930.1 GCA_003819755.1 Acidobacteriota bacterium
CCCGTCGCCCCCTCACCCCTTCGCCCCTTCGCCCCTTCTCCCCTTCGCCCCTTTGCCCCTCTGCCCCTTTGCCCCTTTGCCCCTCTGCCCCTTTGCCCCTTCGCCCCTCTGCCCCTCTGCCCCTGTTTTTAATCACCGCCGCGCTCGAGCGGGACGCACACGACGATTTTCGTTCCCTGCCCTGGCTCGCTTTGGATAGAAAGGTCGCCGCCCAGATGCAGGGCTCGCTCTTTCATTCCCACCAGACCAAGGGATTTACCATGGGCCCTTCGAATATCAAACCCCTTCCCGTTATCAGTCACTATCAGGCGAACGAACGGGACCGGCTCCTGGACCTTTGCCAATTCCACCTTTACGCGAGTCGCCTCGGCGTGACGAGCGACGTTCGTCAGGGCCTCCTGGACGATACGAAACAAGGCAATTGACAACTGCGAATCCGGTTCTTTCTCAGGCTTCTCAAATTCGAGCTCGGTCTGAATCCCGGTCCCCTCCTGGAACTCCTGAAGGTGCCAGCGCATAGCGGCCTCCAGGCCGAGGGCATCCAAAAGGCTCGGGCGCAGCTGCGTGGCGATCCGCCTTACCGTTTGCATGATGCCGGAAGCCGAATCTATCATTTCCTGGACCTTGCGATGGAGAGGATGGTCAGGCGGTCCTACTTCCCCAGCAATTGCCATCAGCCGCATCTTGAGCACAGTGAGAGACTGACCAAGTTCATCGTGGACTTCCTGCGCGATCCGTCGGCTTTCCTCGTCACGTACAGATTCCATGTGCGCGGCCAGCCGCCGCAACTCTTCGCGTGAAGCTTTTAATTCGTCTTCCTGCTGTTTTCGATCGGTGATGTCGCGCAAAATCACTGTGTAGATGATCTGGCCGTCGGGCTGGCTCAGTTTGGAGATGGACGCCTCGGCCGGGAACTCAGACCCATCTTTGCGCCGCCCCAAGATCTGCTGCCGTTCGCCCATCATCCGCGCGACATGCCCCGACTTGCCGAATTCCTCGACCCGGCGACGGTGGACGCGGGCCGACCGCTTGGGCAACAGGACGTCGAGAGGCTGCCCGATGACGTCGGCCGCCTGGTAACCGAATATGGATTCCGCACCCCGGTTGAACATCCGGATTCGTTGCTCGGAATCAATGGAAATAATCGCATCCTGCGCGATATTCAGGATGCCGGCCAGCCGGGCATGGGAAACCTGAAGTTCCTTCTCGGTTTCGCGAGCCCGCGTCTGCCGCTCTTCCAGTTCAGACACCCGCGCCCTGAGGCGTTCAAGTTCGTCCGGAATCCGCACACAGTCCTCCCGACCATCACATTTCCCTGGGGTTCGGAAGCGCTCTCCCGTGTCGCCACCGGCCCGTTGCGCTAATTCAGATGAGTATAACCTACGACTGGCCATTGAAGAATAACTCGACCGTTCGGCAACGCAAGCCGGTCGATTCGGGTAGAATCAGGGACATGAAAAGAGGCAGACGGGTTGTTCTGGTGCTGGCCGTCCTGACAGTCTCAGCGCTCGGCATGGGGCTGTCTATCCGGGGAGAGCGAGGGCTGAAAGTCAAGGTGACGTACACCGGCCCGGGAGCGGTCGACG
>RPQK01000931.1 GCA_003819755.1 Acidobacteriota bacterium
CGACAATCTTGAAGGGGGGAGTTTATGCGCAGTCCACGCTATCTTCTGTCGCTCGCATTGCTTCTTGGCCTCGTAAGTTCTGCCCGAGGACAAACTTACGTCTACACTACCTTTCCCCAACTGGCCTTCGGGGGAGGTTGGTCGTGCGATTTTTTCGTGAACAATCCCGGACTGGCAGCCAGCAGCGGATTGCAGATCTCGTTTCTCGATGACAACGGCGCACCCTTGGTCGTCACGTCCAACCTGGGCGACCCGTCGGCGGTTCTTTCCTTCGACCTCGAACCGGGTGAAACGAAAACTATCCGGGCCACTTTGTCGGGAAACACCACGATCGCAGGATATGCAACTCTCCGCCGGCTCATAACGTGCCCCGCAACGGCGACGATGATGGTTCGTTTCAAATCCGGCTCGCAGGTCCTGACCCAATTGGGCCTTCCCCAACAGTACACCGTCCAGCATTATTCCTTCCCGGTTGAGGTCGACCCGAGCGCCAGCACCAACACAGGAATTGCAGTCGCTAATCCCACCTTCGGTGCGACGCCAAAGGCACAGACGTTCGTGATAACCCTCATCCGGCCTGACGGGAGCGTTGAGGCCTTCACGACGTTGACACTGCCTCCGGGTGGTCACACGTCGATGATGATGACCGATCCGCGCCTTTTCCCCAATTTGACAACTTTTGCCGGAACGGGAACGATCTCGGCTGCGCGGCAATTCGGTTTCGTAGCACTGAGACTCGAGGGCGGGGCTCTCGGCACCGTCGCTGTTGACGAAGGCTCGGTCCTCCCTCCCGCGCAGATCGACGTAGCACCATCCCAGGAAACCGAACCGAACGATTCCCGCGGCCAGGCTCAGCCGCTCACTCTGCCCGCGCTAGTCGACGGGACAATCAGCGCCTTTACCGGTCAGGACTTCTTCAGCTTCACGGGTAAACAGGGAGACGTCATTACAGCAATGGCGGAAACGGAGGGGATGAACTCCGATCTGGATACGATATTAACGCTGCAGGACAGCTCAGGTGCGACTGTCAGCTCAAATGATCAGAATTTCCTCTTCCTCCAAAACGATTCCTTCCTGGAACTGGTTCTGCCGGCTGACGGCACGTACTATCTGCGCGTTACGAGTTGGACGGAGGAGGGTGGGGCGAGCTTTGTCTACCGACTGCACGTATGCAACCATTCCGCTGCGCCGCCGACGCAGGAGCCGGTAGTTGAGTCTATTTCACCCAGCCAAGGCAGCCCCGGATCATCCTTCGCTCTGACGATCAACGGTTCCAACCTGGCGGGCGCTAGTGGAGTCAGCTTTTCGCCATCAAGCGGAATTACGGTCTCGAACATTCAGTCATCCGCGACGCAGGTCACGGCATCGATCAGCATCGCATCCGGCGCAACCACCGGCACGCGGCAGGTCTCGGTGACGACTCCCGCGGGCACATCGAACTCGGTCGCATTCACAATAGCGACAGGCAGCCAGGCGCCAACCATTTCGTCGGTTTCTCCTACCCAAGGGAGCCAGGGATCATCGTTCACTGTCACGATTA
>RPQK01000932.1 GCA_003819755.1 Acidobacteriota bacterium
CCCAGGTTCAGAGTGAGGCGCGGCCAGACGCGAAAGTTGTCCTGCACATATCCATTCAGACTCCACGAGTCCTGGTACTTGTCAGTCGGCGGACCCCACTCCATCGTCTTGACTTGCCCCAGCAGCAGGTCTGCCAGGCCGTTGCGCGTAAACGTCCCGTCAAACACCATATTGCCTCCTACCCGGTTGGAGGAGGTGATGTCATGGAAGCGAACCACCGCGCCCTCGGCTCCAAACTTCAGCGTGTGCTTGCCCAATAGCCATTCGGTTGCATTCGCAAAATTGAAGCTGTTGTAGCGGCGGTCCCCCCCGCCAGGTGTCGCCGAGTTGAAGTACCCGGTCACATTGATGGCAGGCGGGGGCACGTCGGACTTCTCGACGGCGAATGGCTCGAAGTTGCTTCCGAGATCCTGCAGCGTAACGCCGCCCGGTTCCTGGACCTGAAGTCCGACGGACCGGAGAAATGTGAACCGGGAGTGATTCAACAGCGTGGGACTTGCCGTCCAGTACTCGTGGATGTTCACGTTGTGCTGAGTCGTGTTGGCGTCCGACCACTGATAATCGATGTTCCCCGGGAAGCGGGCGATCAGGCTGTTGTTCGACCAGAAGTACCCACCCGAGAGCTTGTGGTTTGTAGAGAGCTGATGGTCGACCTTCCCCAGGACCTGGTTGTTCCGGGTAGGGGCCTCTGCCCTGACCGCCAGCGCGTTAGGGCTGCGGGCCGGGTCATTGGGTAGAGGGACCATCAAGTCAAGAATCCCGAGGGCCACGGGGTTCAGTCTGGCGCTGGGAATGACCGCGCCGCTGAACGACTGTCCACTGACCGGGTCCCGGATGACCAGCGGAGCGCCGTTGCGATCGACCGACTTGGAGAAGTCTCCGCGCCGCTCTGCAGCCGTCGGGACAACCGCATTGTTATTGAACACCGTAGTGTCCCGGCGGAAGCTCTGAACCGACGTGAAGAAGAAAGTCTTGTCCTTGATGATTGGACCGCCAAAAGTGCCGCCGAACTGGTGCTGCTTGAGCGGCGTTTTGTCGGGTTCGAAGAAATTCTTGCCGGTCAGCGACCGGTCCCGCACGAACTCGAACGCGCTGCCGTGGAACTCGTTCGATCCGGAGCGCGTTACGACATTGACCACTGCACCGACCGATCGGCCGTACTCCGCGCTGTAGTTATTGCTGATTACCCGGAATTCCTGTATGGCGTCCGGGTTGGGGACATCCTGGCCATAGTTACGCAAGGCGGTGTTGTTCGCGCCGCCGTCGAGCAGCCAGGCGCTCTCCTCGGGGCGGGCCCCGTTCATGACCACCTTGTTGTTCTGATAGCCTTGTTCGTTTATGGTCACGAGCTCCTGGGCACCCGGCACCAGGCTCACCAGGCTGAGCGTATTTCGCCCGTTCAGCGGCAGATGCTCGACACGACGGGTGTCGATGAGCGCGGCCATTTCATTGCTGGTCGACTCTACCAGGGGAGCGTCGCCGCTCACCGAGACAATCTCGCTCACTTCCCCAACCGGCAATTCGATA
>RPQK01000933.1 GCA_003819755.1 Acidobacteriota bacterium
CCCGCTGGCAGATTGTCTCGCGCTGGGCCGAGCGCTCTATTCAATGATTCCGAGCAGTGAGTGCTGCCCAGGAATGAAGCCGCTAGCCTCGATCCATTGTCCACTTAGGAGCCGCCTAACGTCCAGTTCAGCGGCCCGGCGAACGGAGTCACCAGCGGACGAACAATCAAAGGCAGCCCCTTGTCGCCTAAAGGCAACGCCGCCGGTTGGCTCTCGCCACCAAGTCGACCCGCCTTTTCGCTCGGGAAGGCATGCCGTTTCACGTCGTGTCAATTCTTCCAATTTTTGGTCTTTCTGCCGGACCGCCTAACGCCTTCTGATTTGTTAACGGTCAAGAGTCCATCTTGTCGCAACCACCGTTTAGGCTTACTATCAGCAGCCGGGGTGTGGAGGCGAATGTCGCTACTCGCTCCCCGGTTCCTGTTAGCCCGACTTAGCCGGTCTCCGCTTTTCCGGCGGCCTTTGAGATCTGGAGGAAAATTCATGCGTCTTGACCGAGTCTTGGCTGCTATTACTTTCTGCGTGATCCTGTCGGTCTTCGTCTTTAGCCGCCCTGCGACAGTTTCGTCAGCGGCCCGCGACATCATTTATGGAGAGACGGCAGTCGAATGGTCGAGTATTGCTCCCGATGCCGGCGTCGTCCTGACGTTGGCCGGGCCCGGCGGCCTGTACCTCAGACAGGATTATCCGGCGGGCAACTGGCCTCGCTTCAGCCTGCTGGACGAGCAAGGGCGGCCGCGGCCTGAGGGCATCTATAAGTGGGAACTGGTGGCCCAAGCCGATGATTGGCGGAGCTCGAGTCAGTCAGATCAGTTTGACAGCAGGATTCGAGCCGGCTGGTTTCGAGTTCGTGGTGGAAGGGTGGTGGCGGAGCAGGCCCCGGACGCAGGCCAACCGGTGGCGATTGAAGACAACGCCCCCGAGAACAGCCTGTATGTCGACAACCAGGGACGGGTGGGAGTGGGGACGTCCGTGCCTCGTGCGCAACTGCATCTGAAAGCGATTGATCCCCGTCTGACGATCGAGGACGCCCAGACGGGCGGCCGCGGGTACACTCTGCGCAGTCAAGAAGGCGGCGACGGTTCGCTGGGACTCTTCGACGAGACGACCGGAAAAGCCCGCTGGCTGGTCGATGGTGAAGGCCGGGTCGGCATCGGGACACCCCATCCAACGGCTACCCTGACGGTCGAGGGATACATCGAGGCGACAAAAGGTTTCCTGGTAAACGGTCGGCCGCTCTCTTCTTTGGGGGGGCTTATCGGCTCGGCTCCGCTTTACGCAGAAGGAACCTCCAACAATTTCTTCGGAACGGGGGCAGGAGCGGCAAATTCAGCCGGAACTCAGAACTCTTTCTTTGGAGCGCTTGCTGGAAACCTCAATACAACGGGCTCAATGAATTCGTTCTTTGGCAACGCGTCTGGATTTGCGAACACAACCGGTCTAGCTAATACTTTCTACGGGCGTACCTCCGGGTACGCGAACACGACCGGGAGCTATAACGCATTTTTCGGAGGTGCGGCCGGAG
>RPQK01000934.1 GCA_003819755.1 Acidobacteriota bacterium
CCCGGGCAATGGCGAGTCCCTCGGGGCCCCCCAGCTGTTGGTCGACGACATAATCTCGCACGCAATAAGGAGACCCGACGTTGTCCTCGGCCCGAAAATCGGGAAGGGCCCGGCGGAAGTCCGCCAGCAGGCCCTGGTTTTGATTCGCGATTGCGGTCCCCGCGGGGCTCCGTTCCCAGACCCCCATGAACCAGACCGCATCGACTTTCAAATCGGCGATCGAGTCCCACTGCTCCCCGGGCACTGTGCCGAGCGTCAGGCAATTTTGGTGGGTCTGCCTCAATTCGTTAAGCCAGACCCAGGTGTTGATTTCGTAGATAACGGGATGCTTAGGCCACGATTCCATTTTGTTCTCTCCTCGCCTCTTTCTCCGAGGCCAAACAGGACACTAGTGCGTCTCCGGGATGTATTTGAGCGGGTAGTCCGGTTCCCGATAGCCGTTCGCCTTTTGCCGGTCCGGCAGTTTTACTTTGTCGCGCGGCACTTTCTCGTAAGGGATCTGGCTGAGCAGGTGGGTGATGATATTGAGCCGCGCCCGCTTCTTGTCGTCCGATATGGCCACGAACCAGGGCGCCCAGGGAGTATCAGTTGCTGCGAACATGTCGTCACGTGCACGGGAATAGTCGTACCACCGGGTGTAGGACTTCAGGTCCAGGGGCGACAGCTTCCAGATCTTTCTTCCGTCGTCGATGCGGGACTCCAGCCGGCGGGTCTGCTCTTCCTGGCTGACTTCCAGCCAGTACTTGATGAGGATAATTCCCGACTCGACCATCAGCTTTTCAAATTCGGGCGCGACGTCCAGGAACTGTTTCGCCTGCTCCTCGGTGCAGAATCCCAAGACCCGCTCGACCCCTGCACGGTTGTACCAACTGCGATCGAAGAGAACGACCTCGCCCGCGGCCGGGAAATGGGTGATGTAACGCTGCGAGTACATCTGGGTTTTCTCGCGGTCCGTCGGAGTCGGCAGCGCCACCACTCGAAAGACCCGGGGGCTGACCCGCTCGGTAATGGCCTTGATGGTTCCACCCTTGCCCGCAGTGTCGCGCCCCTCGAAGACGACGCAGACCTTGAGCCCTTTGTGCTTGACCCATTCCTGGAGCTTGACCAGTTCAACGTGCAGTTTGGCGAGCTCCTTTTCGTACTGCTTGCGCTTCAGCTTCTTAGCGGGTTTTTGGGGAGTTTCCCTGTCCGTTACCCAGGCCCTCTTAGCGGCTGCCATAATTCCTCCTTTTCTTCTTAGTTATCTTCGGAATCGCCAACCAGGCTGATTCCGACACTTCTATTTAGCGGGTCAAAGGCGGGCATAAGAGTAACTTTGCCCACCCACAATGAGAGTCCGTTTCTTCGACAGACACTGCTTCCCACGATAAAGCCGATCGCGGCCCCGGCGGTCAGGTCACTGGCCCAATGCTTATTGTCCCTAACTCTTGAAAAGGCAATGAACGTGGCCGTCGAGTAGCCGATAATGCCTGCCGTCGTGCCATAACTGCGGTGCACGACCGTGGCGACC
>RPQK01000935.1 GCA_003819755.1 Acidobacteriota bacterium
CACGATCCGCGCCGAGGGTGGCAGCTCAGTATCCGCCACGCTCGCCGCGAGATCGCCAAGCTGATCGATGAGAGTCGCAGCTTGCGAGACCATCCCGCGCGCTACCTCGCCACCGCCTACCGGCACGCCCGCGGGGACGCCGCCATCGACATCGGGCTTCCCCCCGCCACCTTCCCGGAGGTCTGCCCGTGGCCGGTCGAGCGGATCCTGGAGGAGGACTTTCTGCCGGAGGAGGACGCCCCCGTATGATCTGCCAGCCCAGATGTCGCTGGCCCTCGGTGGTGATTCAGCCGGCAGTCGGCCCGTCCCAGGCTCGGGCCTGATCAGGCCGCGTCTAGGCGATCTCTGGCTTGGTCTAAAAGGGCACTTTAGTCAGGACGCGAGCCTTGCGCCAGCGGTCGGGGTTCTCCTCATCCCACTGCATGTTCGCGGGAACTCCTGACTGAGCGGCAGTCTCGTGCGAAGGTTGTACCTCTCCCTTAACAAATCTCTCTTCTCTGCGATGGCACCGGAATCTCCTGATTGACACCATCCTGAAATCGGTGGGATAATCCGCGCTTAGCGGCTAAAGCGGCTAAAAATGAGGGTTCAGCAGCGAAGGCCGATGCCCGCTTGCTGGTTACAGGCCACGACCTCAGCAGAGACAGGTCCAGATGACCCAACACGGTGAGAGAAGGGCAGGCTCCTGCAAGGTCGTGACCTGGCCGCCGACTCATTCCTTTCACGGCTCAAAGTGGCCTGCAAGCCCGTGCGCAGGAGCAGACCATGCATGCCCATCCCCGTGGAACGCCTGACATCCCTGCCGCGCAGCGCGCCATTCGCGCGCGGTGTCTGCATCCGACCGGCACCTTCGTCGAATTCACGCGCGCCGAACTTGAGCAATCGCTCGCCTCACGGTTTGAGCAGCAGGTCGCCAGGTATCCGCAGCGGCTGGCCATCAAAAGCCGCCACCACGCGTTGACGTACGCGGAGCTGAATCAGGCCGCCAATCGCCTCGCGCACGCCATTCTCGTCGCACGTGGGCCGGGCGCGGAGCCAGTGGCGCTACTGTTTGCGCCGGGAGCCCCGGCCATCACCGCCATGCTCGGCGTGTTAAAGGCTGGCAAGATCTATGTCCCGATGACGCCGTCCGATCCCCCCGCGAGACTTGCGTACCTGCTGGAGGATTCCCAGGCGGCGCTACTGGTGACCAACTGCCAGCACGCGGCGTCGGCACGTCCCTCGACCCGAGAGCGCTTGCCGGTGCTCAAGACCGACGAGCTGGACTTGGGCCTTTCGGCCGAGAATCCCGACCTCGCCATGCCGCCTGACGCCCTGGCCTACATCATGTACACCTCCGGATCGACCGGTCAGCCGAAAGGGGTGGTCGACAATCACCGCAATGTCCTGCACCACATGATGCGGGTGACCAACGAATTTCGTGTCTGTGCTGAGGACCGCCAGACCCTCCTCCGCTCGTATAGTTTCAATGGGGCGATCAGAGACATCTTTGGGGCCTTGC